>JAFDFH010000294.1 GCA_019309945.1 Deltaproteobacteria bacterium | reverse complement strand
CTCCTTTAGCTAAAATGTTAATTCCGACAGGTAACCGGATAACCCTGTGCACCGGCCTCCCATTTGATTTTAAAATCGCCATTTTCCCTTGGTTCTACTATGATTGAACCTGATTTAACCATTTAAATACTCTCTTTATGTTTCACCTGATCTTCCTATATCACAAGAAATGGTTATGGTAAAGTAAACCATACCCATAAGCCAGGGCAAACGCATTTGATTTCGGTGCAGCGTAGCGACGGCGTGTTTCTCTTGGAAACCGACTGACTGTTTGAAGGGCTTTAGCACGCGTTAGTCCGAGCCGAATGAAATTATGACCTAAAAAATCAATGGGATAATTTAGCCACGAATGGTTCTTAATAACGCTGGCGCGGCTTGGGCTTACGGGTGCTTAAGCACAAGTTTCAGTCGGTTGGAAAGAGATACCCGCCGTTGTGAAGCGTTCTCCCTGTACGGGGATTCAAATGCGCTTGCCCTGGTTTCTATGGCTAAATTAATTGATGTCAACAATTTTCTTGCAGTATAAAATAGAATCAATTATTATGCCCGGTCTTTATTTAAACATAAAAAACTTGGTCCTCTGGGCCAGGATTTTTTATTACCAGAGTGAAAGAAATAACACATCAATTTAAGGAAGGATTTCCATAATCCATCCTAATCATAAGGAATATACATGAAATCGAAGATTTATTACGGCTGGTGGGTTGTGTTATCAATGATTCCGGCAAACCTGGTCCATGCCGGCGCCATGTTTTACATATTCGGGATTTTTTATGACCCGTTATTAACCGCTTTTGGCTGGAACCGATCACAAGTAGCCACGGCGTTGTCGATTTATCTGGTTACGGTGGGTTTTTCAGCGCCGGTGGCTGGAAGACTTACGGATCGTTTCGGTCCCAGAAAACTGATCGGTATCGGGGCGTTCATCGGCGGAATAGCGTTCTTTTTCATCAGCCGGATAACATCGCTCTGGGAGTTTTATTTTCTTTATTTTATTCAGGGACTGGCATTTGCCGGTTGCGGTCTTGTCCCGGTGACCACCGCGCTGGCCAACTGGTTTGACAAAAAACGGGGTACGGCCATCGGGATTGCCATGACAGGGATATCGTTAGGCGCCATTACCATAACACCGGTTGGCGGGCTTGTGTTGGAAAATTTCGGCTGGCAGACGACCTATCTCTTTCTGGCTTTAATTTCATGGATTCTGGTACTGCCGCCGGTCATTTTTGTTATGCGGGACAGGCCCGAACAGATGGGGCTTTTCCCGGACGGTATGGAACCTCAAAGCAATTTAATAGATGAGACCGGTAATACGGTAGATCGTATCGAAGACAAAATAACGGATAAGAGCTGGAAACCGGGCCAGGCAATTCGGTCCGTTCATTTTTGGCTGATCAGCATGTCTTATCTGATTATTCACATTTCATTCGGGGCCATCCTGACCCATCAGATCGTTTATCTCACCGACAAGGGGATTTCCATGGCCTCTGCCGCCGTGGCATTGGCTTTGACCGGTGGGATTGGGGGGGCGGGAAAGCTCTTTTTCGGATATATTTCCGACAAATCATCGCCAAGACTGATTGCACCGCTGTGTGCGGCGCTTCAGGCCATAGGGATCGTTTTGCTGTTGCTGACAAACTCCATGGCCATGGTATGGGTTTCTGCCGTCGTATTCGGTTTCTGTATGGGCGGGCATGCTGCCATCATACCGGTCGTCGTGGGATATATATTCGGCGTAGGCTCTTTTGGCGCCATTTACGGAATGATTTCCATTTTCAGTGCAATGGGGATCGCAATAGCACCTATTCTGGCAGGGGTTGCCTATGAAACGTTAGGCAATTATTTCTTAATATTCAGCGGGTGCATTCTGGCTTCAGTCTTTGCTGCGATATTGCTGTTTTGGTCAATTGCCTCGATTTCTGAAAAAAATATGGACACTAAGTAATTTCATCAAGTGCCCATCCGCATCTTCGATTCGGTCTGAATTAATCATCTGGGCGCCGTGAGCAGTTTTCTGTTATGGTCATATTTTCCTTGACAGCCGCCATAATAATCCCTAAATTATGATCAAATGAGCAAAATAGGAGAAAATAGTCGATGCCCCGACCCAAAAAACCCAGATTTGTATCCGGATATCCGGCCATCGCTGCTTTTGTTCCCCATGGCGTAGCTGTCACCGGTGAGATTTTTATGTCCGTGGAAGAGCTGGAATCCATCAGGCTGAGCGATTTTGAGCATCTGGATCAGGAAACAGCCTCCGATATGATGGAGGTGTCCCGGCATACCTATGGACGAATTCTCGCCGCTGCACGCAGTATCGTGGCAGAAGCCCTGGTTACCGGAAAAGCACTGAAAATCGAAGGTGGCGCCTATGAATTTCGCGGCATGGGCAGGCGCCGACGCCGAAGGGGCGGCCGGGGCGGAAGATGAAAATTACCATTTTATACGATAACGTAGCCTGGGACGAAAACCTGCAACCCGACTGGGGATTTTCCTGCCTGGTCGAAACGATGGGGAAAACCATTCTTTTCGATACGGGTGCAAATGGCGTGATCCTGCTGAACAATATGAGGAAATTACATGTCGATCCTTCAACGATTGATGCGGTTTTTATTTCCCACAAACATTGGGATCACATCGGCGGTCTTTCCGATTTTCTCAGGATCAGTCAAGCTGCAGTGTATATCCCCGCCTCCTGTCCGAAACCACCATTTGCATTAAACGTCATAACGGTAAAAGAGAAACTCAACATTCATGAATCCATTTATTCTACCGGGGAACTCAGTAATTTCGAGCACTCTATGGTAATCAGGCAGGATAAAAGCCTGGTGGTGATCACCGGTTGTTCCCACCCCGGAGTTCGGCAAATTCTCACGGCAGCCTCGCCATTTGGCAAGGTCAGCACGCTGATAGGTGGCTTGCACGGTTTCAATGAGTATCATTTGATCGATGACCTGGAATATATTTGTCCGGTCCATTGCACGCAACATATCCAGGAAATCAAAACGCGTTATCCCGACAAATATATAGAAGGTGGTGCCGGTAAAGTTATTGCAATCTAATTGTACCCTAATTGAGCGAAAGTCAAGGATGCCCCCCAGATCCAAGGCATCAAGAACGAATCCGTAGTCGTTCACTGCGAGCCCTTGATAACGGAGAAAACTCTTTTGAAAATTGCCATACCAGCCAATAGTCCGGGTCCTGAGGCGCGGGTGGAGCAGCGGTTTGGTCTTTCTGCTTACCTCGTAATTGTTAATCCGCAAACCATGAGCGTTGAGGCCGTTCCTAGTCCGGTGACCCCCGGACAACGGGGGGCCGGCATACAGACTGTGGTGCTTGCCATCAGCAAAGAAGTCGATGTGGTGTTGACCGGCTTCTGTAGCCCCACCGCAATGAAGTATCTTGCAGATAACGGGATTGACGTCGTAACCGGGGTCAACGGCACGGTGGCAGAGGCTGTGGCGCAATACCAAAATCAGGTTCACTCCACGCCCATGCGAAATAAGAACAACCCTGAAATTACCGGGGTTTCTTTGATGGATGGACTTAAACGTTCAGGCAGGCAGATTGGAAATCTTCTTCCCATACTCGTCGGTGTGGTGCTGCTCCTCGGCCTTTTCAATACCTTCATCTCCAAAGAACTTCTATTATCGATTTTTTCCGGCAACATGCTTCCGGATATACTTTGGGGAACCGGCTTTGGTAGTATTCTTGCGGGAAATCCCATCAACTCCTATGTCATCGGGGGAGAGTTACTGAGGTATGGGGTGAATCTTTTTGCGGTTACGGCTTTTATTACCGCGTGGGTAACAATAGGTCTGGTGCAATTGCCGGCTGAGATAGCCGCTCTGGGCAAAAAATTTGCTCTGATCAGAAATACCCTATCCATTTTTCTATGCATTGCCATATCCATTCTTACGGTTTTTACCTATAACGCTATCATGAGGGGAGTT
>JAFDFH010000293.1 GCA_019309945.1 Deltaproteobacteria bacterium | reverse complement strand
TCAAACCCCTCTCTATAGACTTCCCCGGTCAACGTATTTTTGACTTCCACCTTCCTTTTTTTTCTGTCTATGGCAAGAACCTCTGCAAAGACCCTGATATCGACCTTATATCTCGCTTTGAATGCCTCGGGGGTCGTCACCAGAAGGTCATCCCTCTCCTTGATCACCCCGCCGATATAATAGGGCAGACCGCAATTGGCAAAGGAGATATGCTCTCCCCTCTCAAAGATAATGATCTCGGCCCGCTCATCCAGTCTTCTCGCCCTGGCCGCAGCAGTCGCCCCGCCGGCCACGCCACCAACGATGATGAGTTTTGTTGTCATGTTTAAAAACCTCAGTTGAATGATTTTTTTATGGTCTGTTAATAGAGAATATTGTTATAGTTAGCGCGTCGAGAGATGTCAATACGAGTGGTTTTTCCGTACTTACTTCCATTTCTAATTCAAAAAACGTGGTGCCGTATAAGCCCATCCGGTCGGCAATCCTCAATTGACAGCCGACGGGGTCCCATGTTAGATAAATCGGCAATAATTATCCAAACAACCTGACGCATACAAGGAGAAAAAATTGGAGTGGCCCCGTAAAATTGTTTCCTTGCTGAAAGCCAATGATATTTGTTCAATATCATTTATACCGGATTCCGTTATCGGTCAGATTCTGAAAGTGGCTGAAAAAGATCCGTATTTTCATTTCACGACCCTGGCCCGGGAAGAAGAAGGCATCGGCATCATCACCGGGGAATATTTTGCCGGCCGACAGGGTGTCCTGATGATGCAGGGCGCCGGACTGGGCAACTGCGTCAACGCGCTGGCGTCGCTGGCGATTCCTTACCAGATTCCGTTTTTGATACTGATCAGTCAACGGGGTGAGCTGGGGGAGTTTAACGCCTGCCACGTTGTCATGGGAAAAGCCCTTCGTAGCATCCTGGAGGCGCTGGGGATCCAACACTATACCGTGAATCGTGAAGATGAACTGGAAACCATATTAGACGGCGCAATTAAAACGGCCTACACGTCCGAGCAGCCGGTTGCGGTCATTTTGTCCACCACCCTGGTCGGATGGAAGGATGAAAAATGATCAACAGACTGGAAGCAACCCGACACCTGGTTGAGCAGCTTTCCGACGAGCCGATTATAGCATCCTGCGGCAATCCGAAATTCGACCTGTTCACCGCCGCCGAAAAGCGGAAAGCCAACTTTTATATGTGGAACTCCATGGGCATGGCGTCCTCGATCGGCCTGGGTCTGGCCATGGCTCGCCCGGACAAAAAGGTGATCGTGCTGGATGGCGATGGGGCTATTTTGATGAATTTAAATTCATTGACCACCGAGGCCAATAAAGCGCCCGCCAATCTCGTTCACATCATCTGGGACAATGCGCAGTATCAAATTACCGGCGGGCAGCCGACCCATACCAGCGGGAAAGCCGATATCGAAGCGATTGCCAGAGGCGCCGGCTTCAAACAGGCCCTAACGGTAAACACATTTGCCGCTTTTAAAGAGGCCCTTTCCCAAAGCCTCTCCCAACCCGGCCCCTGGATCCTGGTGGCCAAGACAGATTCATCCGAAGCACCCGGGCGTCCGCCAAAAAGCCCCGTCTATATCAAGAATCAGTTTATGGAAGCGTTGAGGGGTGCCTGATCTGTTGAATAGGGGTCAAGTCTACGTTTGACCCTTATTGTTAATCAGCCAAGATTCAAGGGGCATAGAAGTTTAAAATAGAGATAAAAAATCAGAAGAAATATTGAAATAAAAGAAAATGGATTGCTCATAAGGCAAACGTAGACTTGACCCCTTATCAGGTATTTGGAGATCATGCGTCAGACACCGCTTGAAATATTGAAAACAGTTTTCGGGTTCGACGGTTTCAGGGAAAATCAGCAGAAGATCATCCAAACCGTTCTTGACGGTGGGGATGCTTTCGTTTTGATGCCCACCGGAAGCGGAAAATCGATCTGCTACCAGATCCCATCGATTATACTAAGCGGCGTCGGCCTGGTAGTGTCACCCCTTATCGCCTTGATGCAGAACCAGGTTGAAGCGATGAGGCAAAACGGCATTAGGGCGGCGTTCTTAAACTCCAGTCTATCACTTGATGAGTCCAAACAGATCGAACGCCAGGTGTTGAACGGGCAGTGTGATATCCTTTACGTCGCCCCTGAACGGCTTTTTATGGAGCGATTCCAAAATTTCCTGGTGAAAATCCCAATCGCCTTGTTTGCCATCGACGAGGCCCACTGTGTGTCCCAATGGGGCCATGATTTCAGACCGGAATACCTCAGATTAGTGGAGGTGACGAGAAGATTTCCAGCCGTGCCACGAATCGCTCTCACGGCAACCGCAGATTCGGTCACACGCAAGGACATTGTTGACAAACTGGATCTGTCAGCTGCATTACAGTTTGTCTCAAGTTTTGACCGCCCCAACATTAACTACCAGGTGAAACTGAAAGCCAACGGGAAGAAACAGCTGCTTGAATTTATCCAAAACGATCACTGTTCAGAAGCCGGCATCGTTTACACCCGTACTCGCAAGCGGACGGATGAGACGGCCCGGTGGCTTCAGGACAAAGGCGTGAACGCGCTGCCATACCACGCCGGCATGGATGCACAAACCCGGCAGCATCACCAGCACCGGTTTCTTAGGGAAGACGATATTATCATCGTCGCCACCATCGCCTTCGGCATGGGCATTGACAAGCCCGATGTTCGCTTCGTAGCGCACCTGGATCTACCTTCGAGCATGGAGGCTTACTACCAGGAAACCGGACGAGCAGGCAGGAATGAACAGCCTGCAGATGCCTGGATGGTCTATTCCCTGGCAGATGTTGTGGCCATGCGACGGCTTCTGGAAACTTCAGACGGGAATGCAGCGTTCAAGCGGATTAAGCAGCAGAAACTGGAGGCGCTGCTCGGTTATTGTGAATCAGCAACATGTCGGCGCCAGGTCCTGCTCGGATATTTTGGAGAAGCATACCCGGAGGCCTGTGGTAATTGTGATACCTGCCGGCAGGAGATAGAAACCTGGGATGGCTCCGTAGCGGCTCAGAAAGCCCTGTCCTGTGTTTACCGCACCGGCCAGCGTTTTGGTGCGGCACACCTGACGGATGTACTGGCCGGAAACCGCACAGAGCGGGTTCAGCAGTTAAGGCACGATCAACTCAAAACGTTTGGGGTCGGAGATGGTTTGTCCCGAATAGAATGGCTTTCCGTGTTTCGCCAGCTTTTGGCCGGTGGGTTCCTGACAGTGGACATGGGGAAAATATCCGGTTTCCGCCTTACTGAAAAGAGCTGGCCGGTGCTCAAAGGAATGCAGCAGGTGCAGCTTCGAAAAGACCCTCATCCGTTTAAGTTGAAAAGATCCGTCAAGCCTTCTTCCCGTAAGGTTTTGGAGTTCGAAGATGAGGGGGAGACGCAGCTCTTTGAAAAGCTTCGGCTTCTGCGGCTTGAGATTGCCAGGCAGCTCGCACTGCCGCCTTATGTGGTGTTCCATGATAAGACGCTAAAAGAGATGGCCATTCTCAAACCGCAAAATCGGACGGCGATGCTTCAAGTAACCGGCATAGGAGAACAAAAGCTCGAGAGGTATGGCGATCGTTTTCTCGACGTCATCAAAGAGTGATAAGGGGATTTACAGGATTAAATGAACGAAGAAAATGAGTGCATACCGGATGCGGCGGTATTGCTTGAATTGGCCAGGATACGGATGCCGTTTGGCAAGTATAAGGAGCGGCGTTTGATCGACCTACCTGAGCCTTATGTGGTTTGGTTTTCCCAAAAAGGATTTCCGGCCGGACAACTGGGTGATATGTTGCGCATGGTTTATGAGATTAAAGTAAACGGTCTGGAATATCTTTTTAAGCCGTTGCGGAATCTGTAGACGAATCACTAGAATCATGAAGATAAGACCGAGGTGCTCATAGACATGACGAAGCGGCGTAAAAACGTAAGACACAAAAAGCCACACC
>JAFDFH010000047.1 GCA_019309945.1 Deltaproteobacteria bacterium | reverse complement strand
CTCCGTCTGCCGGATCACTGGCAACCGCTGTGCGATGATGAAATACTGGTTGTTGTCGGCCAACAGAAAAAATACCGTGTACACCCGTTTCCAACCTGGAGTGATTATTTATGGAAACAATCAGAAAAAACATGGAATGTTCAATATTCCGTGCCGCTTGCAGGAATATTTTTTCTTGAGCAGTCCGAGAACGATAAAGTGGCCCCTATAGGATCGGGCGAGGCCGCCCTTCTTATTAGTGAATCCGCCATGCAGATATGCGAAAAGTTCTTTAGATACACCGGTGAAGAGGAACAAAGGAAGTTTAGGAAAACGCTTTTCAACAATGCCTGTAAAATGGCAAAACAGATCCCGGCCTATCGCCTGGGCGTGAGCCTGCACGGCAAATTCTGGGAAAAGATGGAAATGACTCTCGGATGGTGAGCAAAAGACGATGACACCGAGTGATATGAACTATACGGGTTCCAGCATGAATCCAACCCTGAAATCAGGTGACGGCATTAACGTAATCCCTTATAGAAACAGAAAATTTTTCATTGGAGATGTGGTCGTTTTTCCTCACCCTGAAAGAAACGATAACGTTGTCCATCGTGTTGTTGCAGTTGATTTGCAGGGAATAAAAACCAGGGGCGACAATAACATCAACATGGATCCATGGGTTTTGCTTCCTGACGATATAATTGGACGTGTTGTCTCAGCTAAAAGAAAGAATAGAAATGTAACGATTCACGGGCGAACATGGGGTAGAATAATCGCCTCGGCCCTCCGGACGATAAAACATGTCAATTTGTCGGTTTCCAGAATCCTTCATCCTTTTTACCAGTGGCTTATAAAATCAGGTATCTTTATAAAATATAACCGGTTTTTTCCTAAAACACGGATTCTATCATTTAACCGGCCGATGGGGAAAGAATTTCAATTGCTCATGGGAAACCGCATCATTGGGCGACGCCTCCCGGGAAGAGATCAATGGCAAATTGCAAGACCATTCCGGCTGTTCGTGGATGAGAGCTCCCTTCCAAAATGAACATTTCTATTTTACTCATTTCTGCTCAAAGTATTTTTCGGGTAAAAAACCCCGACAACAATTACCTTCATGCAAAGAAACGATTCTTTAAAACAAAAAGTCAGGCACGCGCTGCGTCTTGACCGGGCCGTGCGCTTTGTATGGGAAGCAGGGCCGGGCTGGACCATTGCCAGCCTGGTTCTGGTTTTTATACAGGGTGCCCTGCCGCTTTTGACGCTTTATATCATGAAGCTGATCGTAGACGGGGTGGCCCTCGCCATCATCGCTCCTGACAAAGCGGCCGCCTTCAGGTCGGTCGCCTTGCTTATCGGCTTCGCATTCGGGATCGCCCTGCTCAATGCTCTCTGCCGGATGATCAGCGGTCTTGTCAAGGAAGCCCAAGCCCTGGAAGTCACCGATCATATCTACAATCTTATTCATGCCAAATCCATTGAGGTCGATCTTGCCTATTACGAAAACCCTCAATACTTTGACAGCCTTCACCGTGCCCAGCAGGAAGGTCCTTACCGACCCACACGCATCGTTAATGACCTGGTACAACTGGGGCAAAACGGAATCGCCCTTACGGCCATCGCCGGACTGCTGTTTTACTTCCACTGGGCTATAGCAGTGGTACTTTTTGTTGCTGCCGTACCCGGGGTGCTGGTACACCTGAGACATTCCGGGAAATTGTATCGCTGGCAGCGGAGTCGGACCGCAGACGAACGGCGGGCAAACTATTTGAACTGGATTCTCACAGGCGAACCCCATGCCAAGGAGATTCGCCTTTTTGGCCTGGGAGATTTATTCATCCGCCGCTTTAGTGATTTACGCCAAAGGCTCCGCCGGGAACAATTTGAAATCAGTCGTAAAAAGTCCGTTGCGGACCTGGGGGCCCAGGCCGGTGCCACCCTTGCTGTCTTTGGTTGTTTGGGTTTCATTGTATTTCGTACTGTTCAAGGAGGGATCACCTTAGGAGATATGGTGATGTATTTCGGGGCGTTCCAGAGAGGCTTGGGATATCTTCAAAATATGCTGGGGGGTCTTGCCGCTCTTTATGAAGACAACCTCTTTATCTCCAGTTTTTATGAGTTCCTTGATTTAGAGCCCAGGGTCGAAGAACCCCTATATCCCGCCACGCTTCCCAGGCCCATGCAACGCGGCATCGTTTTAGATCATGTGAGTTTTCAGTATCCGAGTGGTAACCGGGAAGTCCTTAAAGATATTTCTCTCCATATTCGTCCGGGGCAAGTGGTGGCCCTGGTCGGGGAAAACGGCTCGGGTAAAACCACCCTCATCAAACTGCTTTGCCGGCTATATGATCCTTCGAAGGGGACCATTACATGGGATGGCATTGACTTGCAGCGCTTTAAAATAAGCGACCTTCGGCGAGAACTCAGTATTATTTTTCAAGATTACATGCAATATCATACGACCGCCCGGGAAAACATCTGGTTCGGCAATATCGAACTTGACCCGAACGCTGAAAAAATTAAAGCGGCAGCGCAACATGCCGGTGTTGATACACTGATATCGCATCTACCCAAAGGCTATGAAACCCTCCTGGGCAAATGGTTCGAAGATGGAGAAGAACTCAGCATTGGCCAGTGGCAGAAGATGGCCCTGGCGCGGGCCTTTGTGCGGGATTCCCAGATCATCGTTCTCGATGAACCCACTAGTGCGTTGGATGTGAAAACTGAATACGAGGTTTTTCAAAGATTCCGTAAATTGCTGGACGGCCGGACGGCAATCCTGATCAGTCACCGGTTTTCCACCGTCCGCATGGCCGACCGCATCTTCGTATTAGAGGGAGGAAGAATTTCGGAAAACGGTTCCCATGAAGAGCTGATGCATTACGGCGGAAAATACGCCAACCTGTTTGAGAAACAGGCAACATTTTATCGATAGCAGTTCCTTAAAAACAGCGTGTGAGGATGTGATAAAGTAACTTCTTAAAAACTTGGTTAAACATACCAGCGGAGTCATCCGGTAATTTTTTTCAATGCGGGCAACTGTTTGAAGCCGTTTAGGGCGGCTTGCAGTGACCCGGACAGCATAAATTGTTGATTGTAGCCTGTTTGTGCTAAGTGACACACTCGTTTTAGATCACGTGCGCGGGTCACTGTTAGGCGCCCTTAACGGCAAGTTTTGGCCGTATTGAAAAAAATTACCGGATGGCGCAGCGGCACTACCGGAACATATTGAGAAATTACGTGATAAATAGCTAAGGCCTTGAAATTAAATTTTTAAAAGCATCCCTTACATCGAGGGTCAGACTTAACAGGGCGGGAATCAGGAAGATGGTAAATACCGTTGAAACCAGGAGGCCTCCCACGACGACACTCCCGAGCCCCCGATAAAATTCCGACCCGGCACCTGGAAACAGCACTAAAGGAAACATTGCAAAGACGGTGGTGATGCTGCTCATATAAATTGGCCTGATCCGGCTGCGGACGGACTCGGTGATTGCGTCCCGCGGTTTCATATTTCCTGCGCGCATGTTATTTAATGTTTGATGCACGATAAGGATCGCATTGTTAACCACGATCCCCACCAGAATGATAAAACCCAACATGGTTAAGATATCAAGGGGTTGGTAAGTGACGAAAAGATTTACCAACATGAGGCCGGCAAACCCGCCGGCCGCAGCCAGGGGAACACTGAACATGATGATAAAAGGATATAAAAAATTTTCAAACAGGGCGGACATCAGCAGGTAGCTGATAAGGATCGCCAGAATAAAATTCCACTGCAGGGCCTTTCTGGTTTTGGTTAGATCATCGGCAGTACCGCCAAGTTCGATACGATAAAGGCTTGAAAGCTGTCCGCTGGCCTTAATGGGTTCAACCACCTTTGCCCTGATGGTGTCCATGGCGGTCTCCAGGGGGATTTCCCTGTCGGGGATGACCTGTATTGTAATGGCCCGCTGGGAATCGATGTGGTTAATCTGTGTGGGCCCTTCTTCAAGGTTGATGTCGGCCACGGATCCGAGGGTGACTTTTTCTCCGCCAGGAGCAATGATCGGAAAATTTTTTAGGTCCTGTGTTCGTTCAAGCTTTCCGGCCTTGTTTTTGACAACCAGGTCGATCTCATCCCCATAAAGACGGTACGTACTGGCTTTGGCGCCATCCACCAGCACGTCGACGGTTAAGCCAAGGTCATAGGTCGTCATACCAATGCGGCTTAGCCGATCCCGGTTTGGAAAAATCCGCATTTCAGGATTTCCAAGGTCCAGACCCGGAATCGGACGTATCTGTGAACCCGGCAGCACCTGAGATACCATTCCGTATATCTGCCTCCCGATATTGATAAGCTGAGCAAGATCCGGGCCTTTTATTTCAATCTCGATGGACCTGCCCCCACCGATGCCGCTTGAGAAAAGGCCGGGTTGTTGAACAATTGCAATCATACCGGGAATTTCCCTGAGAATACCATAAACATAGGGAAGCAATTCCCGGGTCCTTTCCTGGATTTTTGATATAACCCCCATAAATACCTGCTGGCCCCAAGCCACATAGAAAAAATTTTTTATCGGCGGCAGGTTTAACTCTTCCGCGGTTTTGCTTTTTCCATCATGCTCGATTAAAGGAATAATCCCCGATTCTACTGTTTTTGCAATTTCCTCAAGCTCACTTAGATTATACCCCGGCGGCGGCAAAAGAATACCAAAGAGCATTTCACGGTTTCCTTCAGGAAGATACTCGGTCTTCGGCATCAGGAACCAGGCGAGACCCACTGCAATCGATACCAGAAAAACGACAACTCCCAGGCGAGCCGTAACCCGGCCGCACATCCAGTATACGAATTTCGAAATGCTATTGACAAATTCACCGGCAATGCCGCCAGGCGACCAGACTCTTTTTTCTAAAGATTTTTTTCGCTTTACCTTGCCCAGTATGATTGCCGAGATAGCCGGAATAGCGGTAATAGAAACAATCAGGCTCAATATCACCGCACTGCTGATCGCGATTGCGATGTCACGAAAAAGCTGTCCGGCTTCCTCCTGAACAAAAACGATGGGAAGAAAAACGGCAACCGTTGTCGATGTACTTGCCAAAACAGCGCCCCATACCTCGACGGTACCATCGTAAGCCGCCTTGGCCCTTGTTTTGCCCATCTCCCTGTGGCGAAATATGTTTTCAAAAACAACGATGGAGTTATCCACGATCATTCCAACGGCAAAACTCAAGCCGGCCAGACTCACCACATTGATATTTCGACCAAAAAACGTCATCACCAGGAAAGTACCGATGACGCTGATGGGGATCGCAACCGAAACGATAATGGTGCTGGCAAAATTTCTCAGAAACGCCAGCAGCACGATAACCGCCAAGGTTCCCCCGATAACGATATTTTTCTTTACCAGGCCGATAGCGCTATAGATATAGCTCGTTTCATCATAGGCCTGTTCAATCTTGAGCCCTCGGTCTTTTAATACGCCCTCGTTTAACTCCCTGAGCGCTTGGCGCAATCTCTCCATGACAATAAGTACGTTGGAGCCTGGTTCTCTCACCGCATTCATAACAATGGTGGGAATCCCTGCATGTCTGACAACCACCTCAATATCTTCATACCCGAGTGACACCCTGGCAATGTCCCCAACGAGAACAGGAATACCATTCACTCTTTTGACAATGACCTTCGAGACATCCTTGACGCTTTTGTACTCTCCCACTGTGCGGGCGATATAGCGGCGTTTGCCCTCATCAAAGTCTCCGGCACTGATATTTTTATTCTCGATATCCAGTGCTCCCATGAGTTCCGCAATGGTTACCTTGCGGGCGGCCAAAGCGTCCGGGTCCACTATGACCTGCATTTCCCTTTCCTGGCCGCCATAGATGTTGGCCGAAGCCACCCCTGAAATCCTTTCAAGACGGGGTTTTACATGTTCGTCCAAAAAATCATATTCCTGAGTGAATACCCCGCTATATCCTTCAAGGGATCCCAAGATCATCCAGGCGATCGCATTTTCGTGGCGTCCTCCGGTCTTTATTACCGGCTTGTCCATGTTATCCGGATATTTTTTTACCTGATCCAGTTTATTGGACACCCTCAATAGAGCCTCATCCGTATCCGTACCGATCTCGAACTTCAGATTAATATAGGCAATACTGTCGGTGCTTTCGCTTTTGATTTCCTCAAGGCCCTCCAGATTTTTCAGCTCTTCTTCCTGCACATCGATGATTTCACGTTCCACTTCCAGAGGACTTGCACCGCGCCATACCGTTTCAACGGAAATCTCGGCCAGATCAACATTCGGGGTCAACTGAATTGGAATCCTGAAAAGCGAAATCAGGCCGAACATGACTAAAAGGATCACACCGACGGTAACGGTGACCGGTTTTTTTATGGCAGTGTCAACAAGTTTCATGGTTTAAGATACATCCTGTCTCACTCTGAGACCTTTGGAAAATGCTCATTTTTGTTCAAGTTCAAGGAAGGCGAAAATTTTAACCACAGGAATACATCGAGTATTTTGAGGATTAAAATTTGAGCTTGACACAGAAATTGGGCCAAAAGGGGCGTTTTGCAAAGGTCTCACTCTATCACCTGAACAGGTTGCCCCGGCATCAGGCGCTCATTACCACGGACAACCACCCGGCTGCCGGGTTGTAAATTCCCTTCGACCGCCACATTTCCATCATAATAACCAAGGATCTTTACATTTACGGGTATGGCCTTTCCTCCCGCAACTAAAAAAACCAGCCGGCTATTTCCAGCTGTGACCACAGCGTCTTTGGGCACTAGCATTGCACTTTTGGTACTCGATAAATTAAAAGTGACGGCGGCCTCCATACCGCTTTTAATCCTAAAATCCGGATTGGGGAGATTTATCCTTACCGGAAAGGTTCTAGAATTCGGATTACCCTGGGGAAGAACCGCGTAGATCTTACCCGACAGGAAATTTTCCGATATGCTTTTAATAACAACCTTCACCTCGCTGTTAGGCGAAATCATTACGGCATAACGCTCGGGCACGTCCACCGTAATACGTATTCGATCGAGATCAAGAAGGGTCGCGACAGCCCCGCCCGGATTGATCCATTGGCCGACCTGGGTGTGCTCCTTGGCGACAAACCCTGAAAAAGGTGCGACCACCCTTTTCTGTTCAATCTCATACTTAAGGCGCTCTATTTCCGCCTCGCTTTCTAAAAATCCTTGATACAGCGCAAGCTGGTTGTAAAGGGCCTCATCATACTGCTTTCCAGCGATACTGTTCTTATCCTTAAGATTTCTGGCCCGCTCTAACTCTTTTTCAGCATACTGAAGGCTGGCCCTTATTGCTTCTCGTCCGGCCTTAGCGCCTTTGAGGCGAAGGTGAAGGCTGGTCGACTTCAATCTTGCAAGCAATCCTTCTTTTTTAACAAAATCCCCTTCTCTCACCGGAAATTGTTCAACCACCCCGGAAACCTCTGCTGCAACAATACTTTCGACGATCGCTTCCGCCGTACCGACCAACGTGATTTGTTCTGAAACCGTCTTTATTTTAACCTCAGCGACCTTGACCGGAACCGGTGGCGGTCCCTGATTTTTGCCGGCATTGCCCGCCAGCGTCACTGAAGATAAAACCAACAAGATGGCTGCCGGTATTAAAAAACGTATCGAAAAAATGGACCTGAAATTATTTTTCCGCATGTGTCACCTCATGAATCGAATGGCCTAATTTTAAGCAGTTAACCTATCTGCATTGCCCTCGATCGTCAAGAATTTATTAAAATTTCGCCGCCTCCCAATTTAACTCATTTGTCACGATCCGGGTGCGAGAAACTTGAGGCATTTAAAACATGAAATATCCTCTTGCCCAAACCATATCTGTGCTTTATTATTATGGTATCGGTTTTTGAATTAGCAGCAATGGAAAGGAAAGTCTATGAAACTGGCGATAAGCGGTAAAGGAGGCGTTGGCAAAACAACTTTCGCATCATTCTTGATACGGACATTCAATGACCTGGGCAAGCATGTGCTGGCCATCGATGCGGACCCTGATGCAAACCTTGCGGCAGCAATCGGGATAGACAACTCGAATGAAATAACCCCCATTGCCGAGATGAAGGAGCTCATCTTTGAAAGAACGGAAGTTCAACCAGGAAGTATCGGCGGTTTTTTCAAACTGAACCCCAGGGTTGACGATCTTCCGGATGCGCTATCGGTGAAACTCGACAATATTAAACTGATGCGGCTCGGTGGAGTTAAAAAGGGAGGATCCGGATGTATTTGCCCCGAAAGCACCCTCTTAAAGGCGTTAATAACACACATTGTCCTTGCAAGGGACGAAGTGGTGGTGATGGATATGGAAGCGGGAATCGAGCATCTTGGCAGGGCAACCGCCCAGGCCGTAGATAAACTTCTTGTCGTGGTGGAGCCGGGACGTCGAAGCATCGATACCGCAGGCCACATTAAAAAACTTGCATCGGAGATCGGCCTTAAAAATATCGCTTTGATCGGTAATAAGATACGCAAGGATCAAGACGAGGAATTCCTCAAACAACATCTGCCGGACTTTGAATTCCTTGGTTTCCTACCCTATGATGATGAACTGATTGAGGCCGATTTGAATGGAATTTCACCGTATGATGTTCATTCCTCGGTAAAGGCAGAGGTCAAGAATATGATCAACAAGCTGTAATGAACATGCGACCAAGACATCCTATCGGATTGAATCGATATTCCAGAAGAAAGTTTAGAACCCCTGAGATTAAGCCGGCTGCGGATGTGGGATTAAAACCCGTTTTTGCCTCCATTGGGATCCCGGATAAAGTTCCCTTTAAACCGGACCCCTTTCAAGTTGAAGCACTTTCCGCGATAAACCGATCAGACTGTCTTGTCACCGTTCCAACGGGTTCCGGGAAGACCTGGATCGCCGAGCAGGCAATAGCACGGATACATGCAAAAGGCGGAAAATCATGGTATGCTTCGCCCCTCAAGGCTTTGTCCAACGCAAAGTATGCTGAATTTAAAAAAATCTTCGGATCGAAAAACATTGGTATATTAACGGGCGATAGAAAAGAAAATCTTGATGCACCGATCATCGTAGGAACGACCGAAATTCTTCGCAATCAGCTCTATGATGCCATGCATCTCGGAGAAATGCTATCCGCTGATTTAGTTGTCCTGGACGAAGCTCATTTTTTAGGAGATGAAGACCGGGGTGTTGTTTGGGAGGAGATTTTGATCTATCTTCCAACCAGAATCCCAATCCTTTTGCTTTCCGCCACTATCGGGAATGCAGATCAGATCGCCGGCTGGATTTCGTCGATACGCTCAAGAAAATGTGTCGTAATTGAAGAAACTAAACGACCGGTACCGCTCTTCCCCCTTTTTTTTCATCCCTCCGGCATGCTTCTTCCCTTGCTGACAAAAGAAGATTCCAGGGGGAAAAAAAGAATCGACAAAAAGGTCCGAGCATATTTAAACAGCAAGCATCCTCCCCTCCTGGCCCCACCACGAAAGCTACCCCCTTTCGGCGCTATCCTTAAGGTTCTTAAAAAATATCAACTTTTACCGGCAATCTTTTTCCTCAAATCCCGCGCGGATTGTGACAATGCTTTGGAACAATGTACGGAAAACCGGCAAAAGGATCGAAACCGCAAAACGAGACTCGGTCAAAGAATTGATGATCTCGTTTCGCAACACCCCTACGCTGGAAGGCATCGCCAACTCTGGCACCTTGAGCACCTGGCTGTGGGCGCACACCACAGCGGACAGCTGCCCGTATGGAAGCTGGTCCTGGAGACGCTCATGACAGAGGGACTCCTCGATGCGGTCTTCGCGACTTCGACCGTCGCGGCCGGAGTGAACTTTCCGGCCCGAACCGTGGTTTTTCTAAATTCTGACCGATTTAACGGACGAGAATTTCTTCCTCTGACCCCCACGGAATTTCACCAAATGACCGGAAGAGCCGGCAGGCGCGGAATGGACAATATTGGATTTGCCGTGGCCATTCCGGGTAAATTCATGGATATCCGGTTAGCTGCAAAACTCATTGCTTCACCGCCATCTGAGGTGTTGAGCCAGATACGCACCAATTTCTCAATGGTCCTGAATCTGCTCCTATCGCATACCCCCGACCAGATTGAAGATCTTCTCAAAAAGTCTTTTGCCACATACCTGACCATAGAACGAAGAAAAAAAAAGAAAGCCCCAGGGCCACGTGATGATGACCATAAATTATTATGGGGGAATTTCTTACAGCATCTTAATTTTTTGAAAGAGACAGAATATGTAGCGGAAAACGACAAGCTGACCGAAACCGGAATATGGACTTCCCAACTGCGGGTTGACCAGCCGCTCATGATCGCGGAGGGCCTCAAACGTGAAATCTTCCCGGAGTCCGATCCCGCGATTCTTGCCGCCATCATCGCATCCTTTGTGGACGAACAGGAATCTGATGACAAAATCGTTAAAAATTTGGTGCCGAAGACACTCCTGACATCATTTCAAAAGGTAAAAAAAGGGTTGCAACCGTTTACAAAACATATGGCCGAACGTGGATTTGCGGTAAGGCCATTGTTTTTAAGACCGGCAGCCACAATTTACGCCTGGGCCACCGGCCAGTCCTGGGAAAAAGTCCTCTCAGTTTCTGAAACAGCAGAAGGAAACCTGGCAATGCTGATACTTAGAACTGCAGACAATTTGCGACATATCAGAACCCTTGCACAAGTCTTTCCCCAAGCGGCTAAAACATCGGAAACAGCAATTGAGCTTATCCTGCGCGACCCTGTTGTAATGGATTACGATCTTTAACCGGGAGCATTACCCGTTTACTAATGTTATGATCATTCATATTCAGGAAGGGATGGTCTGTTTCTGGAAGGCGATATCTACTGTTTGAATCCTCAAGCGTTCCCAGTGGTGTCATATTTGAGGGTTTATACGAAGGTGATCATCGGTATAAGATGAAGTTTCCCAAACCCTCAAATATGTTACCGCCTTCTCGATGTATTTTAGATAGCGCCTGGAAGAAATAGACCATCCCGACCAGATTCTGATACGATTATTAACAAATCGGTAATGCTCCTAATTTTTTTCAATACGGCCAAAACTTGCCGTTAAGGGCGCCTAACAGTGCCCCGCGCATGGGATCTAAAATGAGTGTGTCGCTTAGCACAAACAGGCTACAATCAACAATTTATTTTATTCGGGTCACTGTAAGCCGCCCTAAACGGCTTCAAACAGTTGCCCGCTTTGAAAAAAATTACCGGATGACTCCGCTGGTATGTTTAACCATAAGTTTTTGAGAAGTTACGTAAAAAAAATGATTGAACGCTGTTGAATTATTTACGGGTGATGAGCAATGCCACCAATTATATCGGTTGTCGGTGAGTCTGGAGCAGGTAAAACTACACTTATTGAAAAGCTGATCCATGAATTAAAGAAGCGTGGGTATCGAATTGGTACTGTGAAACACGCGTCCCATGGATTCGATATTGACAGTAAAGGTAAAGATAGCTGGCGTCATAAAGAAGCAGGTGCGGATACGGTTGTTATTAGCTCTCCACAAAGAATCGCCATGGTAAAGGATGAAAATTGTGAAAGTCTATCCTGTCTGGAAAAATACTTTCAGGACATGGATCTGGTTATAACTGAGGGTTATAAAAAGGAAAACAAACCTAAAATACTGATATTCCGTACTCCCAAGCACAAAGAACCTCTTTTCCGGGAGGGTAAAAACCTGATCGCCTTTGTTACAAACTCAGAATTTATTCATGAACTACCGGTATTTGGACTTGACGAAATTGAAAGACTGGCAGACCTGATTGAAGAAAAATATTTATGAACACAACAAATCTCAATCGCCTTAAAAAATGGTTCTCGAATTATGTTGCCGGTTATTATTCGGATGACCCGGATTATAATCGAGCAATCCGGTTGAAAGAAGATCATACGCGACGAGTGTGTGAGAACATTATTAGGCTGTGTACCGACCTTCGTATTTCAGATTACAATACAAGGCTGGCCGAAGCGATGGCCTTACTTCATGATGTGGGAAGATTTGAACAGTATGCCGTTTACCGCACATTTAACGACAGGGCTTCTGAAAACCATGCCAGACTTGGATTACGACAAATATCCAGACACAACGTTCTGGCCGGATGCACAAAACGCAGCAGACGATTTATCACCAGATCCATAGCATATCATAATGCGGCGAAACTTCCGGAAACCGAAGATGAAGAAACGCTTTTTTTTATGCGTCTTCTTCGTGATGCGGATAAGCTCGATATATGGAACGTTTTCATCGATTACTATCGTGAGCGTGAAAACTATCGAAGCGCCGCTATCGAACTGGACCTTCCAGATGATCCGAAATATTCACAAAAGATTCTCGACGCTTTCCATTCTCAAAGCTTTGCTCTTATACAGGATTTGAAAACATTAAATGATTTCAAACTACTGCAGATCAGCTGGGTGTTCGACCTTAATTTTACCCCTTCTTTCCAAGCGGTTCATCGCCGCAAGTACATCAATCAGATTGAAGCAACGCTGCCGCAGTCAAAAGAGATAACAGAGGCTGTAAAAAAGGCCTATCACTATGTGGAGAGCCACTTGTTAAACCCCGGAATCTTGGACATCCCCCTTTTTCAAACGATCGTATGACGTAATGAACCCATCCGCAATTTCAACAAAATCAAAGGGCTTGCTCTGGCCGAAAATCATATCCGGAACCTTGATCAAAAGATACAAACGTTTTATGGCTGATGTAAGATTGAAAAATGGTGATATGGTTACAGCCCACTGCCCAAACACAGGCAGCATGCAAGAATGCTGTGAATCCGGAAGACCGGTTTATTTATCCCACCATGATCGCCCCAACCGGAAATTGAAGTACACATGGGAGCTCATCGAGATGCCCACCTCACTGGTTGGAGTCAACACATCGGTCCCGAACCAACTCGTATTCCAATCGGTTGAAGCAGGAATAATAGAAGATCTTAAAGGCTATGACGACATTGTTAAAGAAATCAAAACCGGAAGTAATTCCAGGCTTGACCTTCTCCTGACCCGTAACAATAACGAACGGTGTTTTGTGGAGATAAAGAATTGCACACTGGTAAAAGACGGCGTCGCTTTTTTCCCGGATGCCGTAACGCAAAGAGGTCGGAAACACCTGGTTGAACTACAGAAACTGGTGGCTTCCGGCAATCGTTGTGTCATGTTCTACCTCATCCAACGAATGGATGCAAACGCCTTTAAACCGGCACATCATATAGATCCTGCCTATGGTCTTGAACTGAAACGCGCCGTGAACAAAGGCGTCGAACTACTGGCCTATGATGTTTATATTGACCTTGAAATGATTTCCTTAAACCGGAAGATACCGATACATAT
>JAFDFH010000292.1 GCA_019309945.1 Deltaproteobacteria bacterium | reverse complement strand
CTCTCAAAACGTGTTACTGTACTCCCACAGGCGCTATGGTAAAAGCTCGCTCATTCTGAAAATATTCAGGGAACTCAAAAATGTAACGCCTGTCAACATCGATCTCTACGGGACGACGCATGTCGGCGAGTTTATCATATCATTTCTAAAAGGGATAAGCTCTTTAGAATCACAAATGAACCGTCTTATGAAGATGCTCCGTGATGGGATACGGAGTATTGGGTTAAATTTCAGTATGGACCCGATTACCGGGATGCCCACGGCGTCGCCGGTTTTTAACAGGGCTGCGCAGGATAAAACCATCGACGAACTATTTGCAATGATAGAAACCTTTTCCAAAAAGAAAAAACTTGCTGTTGCCTTCGACGAGTTCCAGGAAGTTGCCGCTTATGGTGGGGATGCCTTTGAAAAGAACCTTAGAAAGTCCATACAAAAACACGACAGGATCTCCTATATATTTTCTGGAAGCCAAAGGCATCTGATAACGGAGATGTTCAATGACAGGAAACGTGCCTTTTATATGCTGGCCACAAGTTTTCCATTAGGTAAAATCGAAACGGTTGATTATACAAAGTGGGTCAAAGGGTTATACCGCAAGGCCAAGAGGAGCATTGAGAATTCATTTATTGAGGATGTGGTGGCGTTGTGTGAAAATCACCCCATGTATGTCCAGGAGTTCTTCTTCAATCTGTGGCGGGAAAAGGAATTGTCCTTTGAACACCTTGATAGGGTAGAACGCGATATGGTGGAAAAGCGAATACCGGAATATTCTTACGTGTGGGATTCATTAACTTTAAACCAGAAAAGGGCACTGAAACTCATAGCGCGTACAGCAGGGAAAAATATTTTTGCCGCTGAGAACCTGGACAAATCTGGTTTTAGAACGGCTTCACAAGTAACCGCGGCATTAGCGAGCATAGAAAAAATAGGAATTTTAGACAAAAATAAAGAATGGAAGATCCACGATCCGTTCTTTAGGAGATGGCTGTTGTCAGGACAAAATTAGTGAAAACGATGAAAGCACCTAAATATCGCGAAACAGCACGATATCATTATCTTTTTACTATCCTTCATCCTGTTGTTTTTGCAACGTTAGGGTTTATTAACGAGCGGCTTTGTATGTTATTTCACCCACTTAAGAACATCCCTTATAATCGACCAGCGCGGTTGTTGCGGTATGATTGCGGTGTGATATCCGGCCCTACTACATATTGGGATGCTTCCTGTTACGGCACACAACCTTTGATTTTCCCTTATCCCGCTCTCAAAAAGGGAATTCTTATCACTTTATCACTTATATAGCGACCGAACGTTGATTAATCCAGATCAATGGATTGATGAGAATATCCCCCAGGATACAAGGTTTTTAAGTACGGATCTTGCTTTGCCGTTTTAAAATGAAGTACAAAGCCGTGCGATCACCGATTTCCACCGTATTTCCTGATAAAAGAATTGTAAAATGAATACCATAGTTGAAATATCTTTTCTGATGAATTATAAGCTACACGCGCATGATTTGTTCATGTAAAATGATCTGAAATCCAGAGATAACAAGGAGGAAGAATGAAGAACTGCATATTACTTCACATAGCTATTGTATGGGTCCTTTTTTTCGTTGTGAATCCGGCATTGAGTCAGGAAGAAGTTGAAATTCAAGTCCCTGAACAGGCCGGTGAGTTTTCTTATCAATTCATTGCCCCGGGGAGATTGTTGATTTCCGTTTCGGACAAGGAGGGGAAGCCGTTACGGGGATTGACTACCGAGGATTTTGTTTTTTTCCGTAAAGGCAAGCAGGCCAAGATTCTGGGGATTGAAACCCTGGCGAGCAGCAAGGATGTGAGTCTCAATATCGTGCTGGTAGTGGATAATTCTTTCTCCATGAAACAGCGGCGGGCGGTGGATTGGATACTTGGGGCGATGGAGCATCTATACAAGGTTATACGTCCTATCGACAACATCACGATCATCGTTTTCAACGACGATCAAACTCAAGCCTTTGGTGACAAGCAACTCCATGTTACCGTCAAACAGTCCAACCAGCCCGACGAACTGCGTGCTTTCCTCAAAAAAAGCTTCGACAGGGAACTAACAGTCAAAACCGTTTTGTATGAGGGGATGCTGGCCGGTCTGGATCTGATCCGCCAGATGCCGGAAGACAGCCACAAGTTCATGGTCGTTTTTACCGACGGGGAGGACATCAACAGTGCTTACCCGGAGGCCGATGTATTGAAGGCCGCCGAAGTGATATCCAAGCTGGAAGCCTATGCTGTCGACTATATGCCGGGCGACCGGGTGGATCCATTTCTGAAATCCTTTTCTGAGGAACACGGCGGACGGACCTGGAAAGCGACCACCGCTTCGGAGCTGGGGCCGATTTTCGAAGCGGTTTCATCAAAGCTGTTGTACCGCTACGTTGTGGACTATCAGTTCCTGTTTCCTCCTGCCGGCAGCCTTGCCATGGGTGCGAACGCCATGCGCATCGAAGAAATCACCACCATCGACAGTTCCCCCTTGTTAAACTATATTTATTTCGCCGAAGGGGCAAGTGCTATCGATCAGCGTTATGTGCGCTTCCATGAGCAGGGACAGACTCAATCCTTCTCCGAAGAAGCCCTGAGGGGCACCAAGAAAAAGTATAACAACCTGTTGAATATTGTTGGTCTGCGAATGCGTGCCAACCCGGAAGCCACGATCAAGCTGGTCGGGTGCAACGCCAATTACGGTGCTGAAAAAGGGCGCAAAGAGCTTTCCCGCGCCCGGGCCGAGGGGGTCAAGGCCTATCTGCAATACATTTGGGGGATTGAACCCTTCCGCATAGCCGTCGAAGCACGCAACCTGCCGGAAGTGCCCTCTTTAGGACGTAGTGTTGAAGTACGTGAGGAAAACCAGCGGGTGGAAATTCTTTCGGAGCATGACGCCATCCTGGATGTTGTCAGAAGCACTTATGTGGAGATCCATAGCAATGTGGAGGATCTGATCGTCAAACCAATGGTCACCTCGGAACACGGCATTGTCCGCTGGACGGTTACCCTACTGGGCGACGATCAACCCATTTTCTTCCAGAAGGGAACCGGTGCGCCCAGTGCGGAAATGGTTCTGAAAGATAAGGCCCTGACACCGATGGCACTGTCTCAATATGCACAACTGACCGCTGAACTTGAAGTAGAAGATTTCGAAGGCCATGTACTCAAATTGAGGACCTATCCGATGCTCGTCGAATTCATCCAACGGGAAGCGCAACGAGCCCGCAATCTGGGTTATCGTGTGCAGGAGAAGTATGCCCTGATCTTGTTTGATTTTAACAGTGATAAAATTAAAGAACGCAACGCGTCCGTGGTCGCGAAGATTGTCGCTCGCATTCGCCAATTCCCGGCGGCCAATGTGTCCATTGTCGGCCATACCGACAATATCGGCAAAGATAAGTACAATATCCAGTTGTCGGAACGGCGCGCCAGTGCGGTTTATGACCAGATCACCGCCGCCCTTGGTGAATTCTCGCAGGCAACCATCACCCACATGGGGGTTGGGCCTTTCGATCCCATGTACGGAAATGGGTTACCGGAAAACCGTGCTCTGAACCGTACGGTGACGGTTACGCTGGAGTATGAACAAAAGGAATAAATGATTTGAAAAGATAAAGATTGCAAAGAAATCGCCCGCTCCGATTCATCCGGAGCGGGCGATTTCTCATTCGAACTGGTCTATGACGACCGGTTGGAACGGCAATATGGGTTCTTGCGCTCCGACATCAAACAGGTCATTTACCGCTATCTGGACTGCGGCGTTCTGAAAAAAGGCGGTCGTTAAACCGCCCTTTCAAAATAGCCTGATATCCAATAACAGGATTCTATTTGGGCATTACTGGAGGTAACGACAACGTATCGTAGTCGATACCATAGGCAATCCAGATTTGGCTTTCTGATTAATTCAAAAACCTTAAAAATACCTGCCTTTTGATAACCCACCAGATATGGTGTAACCCCCTAAAAACGAAAAGTAC
>JAFDFH010000046.1 GCA_019309945.1 Deltaproteobacteria bacterium | reverse complement strand
AATTACTTGGGAAAATGAACATTTTTAACGAAGTCTTCGGGTCTTCAATGCCTTCTTTGTCCTTAACCCTGAACGTTGAACCCTGAACCTGTGAACGGTTACGATTGTTGATTGCAGCCTGTTTGTGCTAAGCAACATATTCATTTTAGATCCCGTGCGCGGGTCGCTGTTAGGCGCCCTTAACGGCAAGTTTTGGCCGTATTGAAAAAAATTACCGGATGGCATAGCGGGCCTACCGGAACATATTGAGGGATTGGGGAGTTGGCGCTAACCATCATGGATCAACTTTGTCAAGCTCCAGGGCCCCCTCCTTGTTGGTGCGGTAAGGGATTTTTGAAGCAATTCCAGAAATTGGTTTCTCGGTATTTTTCTTGCCCCAAAACGGATCAAATGCGCTGTGGCAACTTGACAATCGATTAAATCAAAGGCCATTGATTTAAGATAGTTCACCAGTGTGATAAAAGCCACTTTGGAAGCATTGCTAACATGTGTAAACATCGATTCTCCGAAAAAACATTTCCCAAGCGAAACCCCGTATAATCCTCCTGCCAACGCTCCTTCGTACCAGGCTTCCACCGAATGTGCGTAACCCGATTCATGTAGCTTTACGTACGCATCGACCATCTCTTTAATGATCCATGTTCCTTCACGCTTCTGTATTCGAACCTGTGCGCACGAATTTATCACCTGATCAAAGGCAGTGTCCATGGTCACATGGAAAACGCCTTTCTTAATGATTTTTTTAAGGCTTTTTGAAATCCTGATTTCATCTGGAAGCAATACGAGACGAGGATCCGGTGACCACCATACGATCGGATCCTCATCTGAAAACCACGGGAAAATACCCTGACGGTAGGCAAGAAGTAGACGTTTTTCACTTAAATCCCCGCCCACTGCCAGCAAACCGTCTTCACGGGCCAGATGGGGGGGAGGGAATCCAAGTTTATCGGATAAAAAAAAACAGGCATGAAAAATGTGATCAGGAATAGTTAAAGATTAATTTGTCGTTCGCAACATCAACAAAAAGCATTCCGCCTTTTTCAAGTTGTCCAAACAGAATCTGATCGGACAGTAGGTCTTTTATTTCTGTTTGAACGACACGGCCAAGGGGCCTTGCACCGAAGCGCGGATCATGTCCTTTTTTAGCCAACCATGTTCTGGCCTTGTCGGAAATCATCAGCGAAACCCTTTTAGCGGAAAGTTGCTCATTGAGTTCGACCATGAACTTGTCCACCACTTTTTCCATTATTTCGACACTCAGGGAATTAAACGTAATGATCCCATCGAGACGGTTTCTGAATTCCGGGCTGAAAAACTTTTCAATCGCCTTCTTCCCTTTGAATTCAGGGTCATATTGAACATCGCCGAAGCCGATTGTCTGGGTGCTCATTTCCCTTGCCCCGGCATTTGACGTCATAATGATAATGGCATTTCTGAAATCCGCTTTTTTTCCAGTATTGTCTGTCAGGGTGGCATGGTCCAAAACCTGGAGCAAAATGTTAAAGAGATCGGGATGCGCTTTCTCTATTTCATCTAAAAGCAATACGCTGTATGGGTGTTTGCGGATGTCATCCGTTAGAAGGCCTCCCTGGTCAAAGCCGATATAACCGGGAGGTGCCCCGATGAGACGGGCGACGGCGTGTTTTTCCATGTATTCACTCATATCATAGCGGATAAACTGGACACCTAAACACATTGAAAGTTGCCGGGAAACTTCTGTCTTTCCGACACCGGTCGGACCGGTAAATAAAAATGATCCCACCGGATGACCCAATGTTTCGAGTCCGGCACGGGTGCGTTTAATAGAAGTAACCAGAGAAGCGATAGCGTCGTCCTGCCCAAAAACGACTTGCTTCATTCGATCTTCAAGGGACTCCAATTTCATTTTATCAGACGTGGATACACTCTGGGGGGGGATCTTTGCCATTTTGGCGACGATTTTTTCGATATCCGCGGGATTGATCTTTTTTCTATTGGAAGCCCCGGAGAGCCGAACGAAGGCCCCGGCTTCGTCGATGACGTCAATGGCCTTGTCCGGGAGATAACGATCATAGAGATACTTGGCGGATAATTCACAAGCGGCTTTGAGTGCAGAATCCGTATACACTATATCGTGGTGTTCCTCATAACGCGATCGAAGCCCTTTTAAAATTTGAATTGACTCTGAAATCGGAGGTTCGGCAATTTCGATTTTCTCAAACCGGCGGGAGAAGGCACGATCCTTTTCAAAGTGATTTTTATACTCTTCATAGGTGGTTGACCCGATACACCGAAGGTCACCGGTTGCCAGCACCGGCTTTAAAATATTTGACGCATCCATGGAACCGCTGCTGGTTGCTCCCGCCCCGACGATTGTGTGGATCTCATCAATGAACAAAATCGCATTTTTTTTCTTTTTCAGTGCTGCAATAACCGCTTTTAAGCGCTGTTCAAAATCGCCGCGGAATTTCGTCCCCGCCAAAAGTGCCCCTAAATCAAGGGAATAAATTTGAGTGTCTTTGAGTAAATCCGGGACATCCCCTTTCTGAATTTTTTGAACCAGGCCTTCGGCCAGGGCGGTTTTCCCCACACCGGGGTCGCCTACAAAAACCGGGTTGTTTTTGCGCCTCCGGCAGAGCACCTGCATGGTACGCTCCAGCTCCAGCTTGCGGCCGATAAGCGGATCCAGCTTTCCCAGAGCGGCTTGTTTGATAAGATCGATGGTAAACACCTCAAGGGGGCCTGCTTTCTTCTTTTTCTCTGTTTTATCTGTTTTTGCAAATCCACCCGACTCCTCGGTTAAAGGTAGATTAGAGACATTGTGGGAAATATAATTTAATATATCAAGACGTGAAATACCTTCGGAATTCATAAAATAGGCAGCATTGGAATCTTTTTCCTGAAAGATGGCTACCAGAATGTCACTGATTTCTACTTCCTGCTTTTCAGCAGACCGTACATGACCGACGGCCCGCTGGATAACTCTTTGAAAAGCGATGGTCTGCTGGAGAACGAATTCATTTCCATCCGGAATTTTCTCCATCCGTTCATCGAAGAAATCTTCTAGTGTGTACTTAAGTCTTTTGACATTCCCTCCACAGCTTTCAATAATTTCTACTCCGGTGCTGTCATGCAGGATGGCAAAAAGCATGTGTTCAATGCAGACATACTCATGACGTCTTTTACGGGCTTCTCGGACTGCGAATCCCAGGGTTGTACTTAAATCCTTGCTAATCATGGCACTAGACTTCCTCCATGGCACATTTCAGCGGAAAACCTTTTTCCCGGGCTAAAGCATGAACGGTATCCACCTTGGTTTCAGCGACTTCGTAGGTGTAAACTCCACAAAGCCCCATCCCTTCTCTATGAACCTTCAGCATGATATGCATTGATTCTTCCGTTGATTTGTTAAATATGAACATGAGGATTTCGACAACAAATTCCATCGTCGTGTAATCATCATTAATCAGCAACACCTGATACATGGGGGGTTCTTTGACTTCACTCCGGGTCTTGGAGGCTACCCACTCTTTTATTTCAGGATTGGACGAGCTCATGGAATCATTCGTATTTGACAGTTTGCACCTCAAACCGGCTGTAACTTCTCAAAAACTTATGTTTAAACATAATAGCGGAGTCCTCCGGTCATTTTTTTCAAAGCGGGCAACTGTTTGAAGCCGTTTAGGGCGGCTTACAGAGACCCGAACAGGATAAATTGTTGATTGTAGCCTGTTTGTGCTAAGTAACACCCTCATTTTAGATCCCGTGCGCGGGTCACTGTTAGGCGCCCTTAACGACAAGTTTTGGCCGTATTGAAAAAAATTACCGGATGGCGTAGCGGGCCTTACAGAACATATTGAGAAGTTACCATCCATTCATGTATTTTTCAATATAATTTTGAACCAGATTGTGTAAAGGGAGATCTATAAAATATTTCACTTTATAGAGCCAGTTTCAAAACGTTTCAGTTTGTTCAAGGTCAAGGAAGGCGAAAATTTTAACCACAGCCATACATTTAGTATTGCGAGGATTAAAATTTGACGGTCTCGTAAAGAGTCCAACTTCTGCGTTGTGCTGCATTTTGTAATCATTCAACGTACGAAAAGTACGCCTCATGATTACAAAATTTGCACGCCTTGAATTTAAACTTTTTAAGAAACCGTCTAAATCGGACTTTTTACGAGTTCATCAAATTTGAGCCTGACGCAGAGATTGGACAAATTGGGACGTTTTGAAATTGGCTCTACCGTTTAGGCGCCACAGCACTTTTTATATTTCTTCCCGCTTCCGCAAGGGCAGGGAGCATTTCGACCCACTTTTTTTTCAGTTCGCTTGACCGGTTTTTTCTTTGTTTCGCCGGCACCATCTGCACCGGAAAAAACGAGATCCTGTTCCTGGGGTTGTCTTAATATATCCATCCTTTCGGGTTCGGCAATCTGAATTCTAAAAAGAATTCCTACAACCTCTTCCTTGACCCTGGCGATCATTTCCTGGAACATCTCAAATCCCTCTTTTTTATAAACAATCAAAGGGTTTTGCTGGGCGTAACCCCTGAGCCCGATACCTTCTTTCAGATGATCCATCGAGAGTAAATGATCTTTCCATAGGTTGTCTACGGTTTGCAGCATAATAATACGTTCCAGGTTCCTGAAATCCTCAGCCCCGATTACGGCTTCTTTTTCTTTATATACCTTAAGCGCCGATTCGTATATCAGCTGTGCCAATCCATCGCCGGTCAGTCCTTCTGGTATTTCTTTCTTCAAGCCGTCTAAACGGAAGTTAAATTGTTTAAATACCGCCTCATCCAGCCCTTTGATGTCCCAGTCTTCCGGAAGGGCCTTTTCATCCGCAAACAGATCTGCGATTTCCTCGGCTTTTTCCATGATCATATCTTCTATGGATGCTTTCGAGTCTTTTCCAGCCAATGCTTCACGGCGTTGTTTATATATGACTTCGCGCTGCTGATTCATCACGTCATCATACTCGAGGAGCTGCTTCCGAATATCAAAGTTGTGCCCTTCTACTTTGCTCTGAGCATTTTCAATCGCTTTGCTGATGAGATTATGCTCGATCGGCTCACCCTTTTCCATTCCCAGCTTTTCCATAATACCACCGATACGTTCACCACCGAATATTCTGAGAAGGTCATCCTCCAGAGAAAGATAGAAACGCGATGATCCGGGGTCGCCCTGCCTTCCGGAACGTCCTCGAAGCTGATTGTCAATACGCCGGCTTTCATGTCTTTCCGTTCCAAGTATGTGAAGTCCACCCCGTTCAGTTACTTTTTCACCCAGAACGATATCCGTACCTCGACCGGCCATGTTTGTGGATATCGTCACGGCCCCTTTCTGACCTGCCATGGCAATGATCTCAGCCTCTTTTTCATGATTTTTTGCGTTCAGGACCGTGTGTTTAATCCCCTTTTTTTTGAGTTTTTTGCTCAGACCTTCTGAAACATCGATCGAAATCGTACCCACCAAAACAGGCTGTCCTTTTTCATTCAATTCGCTGATCTCGTTCAGGGCCGCTTCAAATTTTTCCTCCCGTGTTTTATAGATCACATCCGCATAATCAGTCCGGATCATGGTTTTGTGTGTGGGGATAGCCATTACATCCAGCTCATATATTTTCTTGAATTCAGCCGCCTCCGTATCCGCCGTACCTGTCATACCGGCAAGCTTATTATACATTCTAAAATAATTCTGGAAAGTGATCGTCGCCAGGGTCTGGTTTTCATTTTCGATTTTGACATTTTCCTTGGCCTCAAGGGCCTGGTGCAGTCCCTCGCTGTATCGGCGACCAGGCATCAGACGACCCGTGAACTCATCGACGATGATAACTTCACCTTGCTTAACAATATAATCAACATCCAGTTTGAAAAGGGTATGTGCCTTCAGGCCCTGGTTAATATGATGCAAAAGTTCAATATATTTAGGATCATATAGATTGTCGACCTTGAGTATTCTTTCACAGTTCGCAACTCCATCTTCGGTCAACACGGATGTCCGGGCTTTTTCGTCAATTGTGAAATCCTTGTCTCGAACGAGTTTTGGAATAATGCTGTTGACCTGATAATATAAATGGGTCGATTTTTCAGCCGGACCGGATATGATAAGGGGTGTTCGGGCCTCGTCCACGAGTATGCTGTCCACCTCGTCCACAATGGCAAAGTTGAGCTCCGGCTGGACGAGTGATTCCCGGTCGAATTTCATATTGTCTCTTAGATAATCAAAACCAAACTCGTTGTTGGTACCATAGGTGATATCAGAACGGTAAGCCGCTTTATGCTCATTGTCGTCCAGGCCGTGCAGGATGGTGCCCACCGAAAGGCCCAGAAAATTATAGATTTGCCCCATCCACTCCGTATCCCGTCTTGCCAGGTAATCGTTAACTGTAATGATATGAACACCTCTGCCGGTCAAAGCATTCAGGTAAGCCGGAAGAGTTGCTGCCAGCGTTTTTCCTTCACCGGTTTTCATCTCTGCGATTTTACCTTGATGAAGAACAATCCCTCCAACAAGCTGGACATCAAAATGTCGCATATTCAGTGTTCTTACAGAAGCCTCGCGCACGGTCGCAAAAGTTTCTGGAAGGACATCTTCCATGGATTCCCCTTTTTCAAGTCGCTCTTTAAATTGTGACGTCCTGGCCTTAAGCTGACCGTCGCTCATGGCCTGTAATTCAGGTTCAAAGGTATTAATCTTTTCAACGATCGGCTGGAGCTTTTTTAATTCCCGTTCGTTTTTACTTCCAAAAACTTTGGTTAATAAATTCAGGATCATCTAATCAATTGTCCTCCGAATTGAAAATTTTCGTAACAAATCTATCGTAGCCGTTCACGGGTTCAGAGTTCAAAGGTTCATGGGTTAAAGTCGTGGGTTTCAGGTGTCGGTGTTCAGGTTTCAGGAAAGAAAAGCACAAGACCTGACACCTGAAACCTGACACCTGAAACCGTTTTTAACTCCTGAACGTTGAACCCATGAATACTTACTTATTTTTTGAACATTGGATCATTTGAATTTTAAAATTATTTCGGACCGTCCTGGCGCAACCGTTTTGGAAAAAGAAATTTCTAATTCAATAAATCAAACCCGCGATATTTAACCGGAGATATCGCTAACAACGGTCTGGTCCAAAGATTTCTGATTTAGAATTTCGAGTTTTCGGTCAATCAACAAAATATTATACCACATTAAAGAAAAAATAGAAGGAATGTTTACGGAGAATTTAAACGGTAACAAAACTTAGGGGCTTCGCCCCAATTGGAATATTGGAAGGATGGAATACAGGAATATTGGGTTGAGAGGATAAAAATGATTTAATTCAGAATATACTTTTTAGGATTAACAGGAATTCCGTTAAGATGAACCTCATAATGAAGATGGGGTCCTGTGGTTCGTCCTGTATTACCAATCGTAGCGATAGTTTCACCCCTTTTTACCGATTCACCTCGTTTTTTCAGTGCTTTACCAATGTGTGCATAGCGTGTAACCATGCCATGACCGTGATTTATGGTAATCACCCGGCCCAGCAAGCCTCTGGAAGCAACAGAAGAAACAACACCATCCGCCGTTGCAACGATCGGTGTCCCCATTCGATTAGCAATATCCAATCCTTTATGAAATTCCCGCATACCTGTAAAGGGAGAGACGCGGTAGCCGAATCTAGACGTTGTCCACCCTCGTGTCGGACGAACCGCAGGTGTACAAGCCAGCAGATTCCGTTGACCTGCAAGATATTTCAAAAGGGATTCGAAATCTTCTTTCTGATTTTTTGAAGCCAGGTCAATTTGTTCTACCTGTTCATGCATATCGCGAAGCAAAGTGGTATGTTGTTTTTTGAGTTCAACCTGTGTATCAAGATCTTCAGGTATTGAGCCACCAACCCCAAAGAGCGTGTCCTGGTCTTCGGCTTTCTCAATGTTTGCGATAATGCGTATCTTTTTTTCAAAGGTATTCAGCTCCACTATATTAGATTTTAACATATTGATTTCATTCGCAAACAATTGTATCTGCTTGCGCTGATCCACTATCACATCGAGATGATTCGAAATTCTGTTTTCAAGTTCTTGAGTATCGCTAGATATTTTTTTTAGATGGCTGTAATCGTGAATAACAAAGCCAAAATATATGAGAAAAGCGGTAACGCCAAGACTTAAAAAGCACAGGAAGATTTTGGAAACAGTTGCCTGCTTTATTGGAGCGCCGGTATTGCTGAATACAAAAAAGGTGAGTTTCTGTCGCATGCTAGAATCAACTTTTTTTAAAGTTATTATTGATCAAAAATCCTCATTAATCAGCAGACTCATTATTAATCAGCAGACTCATTCATGGATCGGAATAAAAAAAATCATCATAAAAACTTATTAAATTCTACTTTTACCATAAATGAGACATATTGTCAAGGTATTATGAATGATTTTACTATGTTTCGCAGAGGACGCAAAAACCCCCTACCCCGCAAGCTTCACGTTCTCTGCGAAAAGATATTTTTTTGGTAACCTTTCACGGAACGTTGAAATTAGAAAAGAGAAATTGGAAATTTGGCTTTCATGCTTTTGTACTGTTGATGAACGCATTCAATTGGGGGCCGAGTTTTTCAACTATTGCTTTGTATTCTGTCGCGTTTAACTCAGATAAAACTTTTTCCTGTCAGCGGGAGTATACCGACCATACCTTCCGCCATATTTGCAGATAGGCTGTCGGATGATCGTATTATCTGATGCCCCACGGTGTTCTGAACCTTTTTGTTCCACTTATCAAAGTCGTGCCAGACTATATCTGATAACTTTTCTGCCAGTTTGTAGACATCCAACTCGTAAACTCGTTGCATCTCGCCCCAATTTCTACTTTCCAATTTCAAGTTTCAAGCCGTGAACGGTTACTTTTTTTGTTATTCAATTCCCAGATGGAACTTGAGTGACTTGAGCGTATTTTTCATCAGCATTGTAATTGTCATTGGGCCAACGCCACCCGGCACAGGCGTAATCCAACCCGCGATTTCCTTGGCGGCATCAAAGTCAACATCCCCTTTCAAGATCGCAATCTTCTTGCCGGTCTTCTCACTGATCTTTTCACCGACCCGATTAACACCAACGTCAATAACACATGCGCCTGGTTTGATCCATTCAGGTTTAACCAGGTCCGGAACACCGGCCGCAACGATCAAAACATCCGCACGCTTACAATGGGCGGCCATATCCTTTGTGCGTGTGTGAACCACGGTAACGGTCGAATTGGCCCCCGGTCCTTTCTGAAGCATCATATTTGCAATCGGTTTGCCCACAATATTCGAACGCCCCACAACAACAACTTCAGCACCGCTTGTTTCAACACCCGAACGTACAATCAGCTCCTGTATGCCTGCAGGGGTACATGGCGGAAATTTTACTTCCGGCCCGCCAATCATTAAGCGTCCGACATTTACCGGATGAAATCCATCCACATCTTTGTTCGGATTAATAGCATTGAGAATCTTTTTCTCATCAATTTGGTCTGGAAGGGGAAGTTGTACAAGGATGCCATTAATGGTATCATCATTGTTGTATTTATCGATGAGCGCCAGAAGATCTTCCTCGGAAATATCGACTGACTGGCTGTCCTGAACCTCCTTAAAACCGACCCGGTGTGCGGTTTTGATTTTCAGGGTTACATAGGACATGGATGCAGGATTTTCACCCACCAGAATGGTTACAAGCCCGGGAACGACACCATGTTTTTCCTTGATTTGAGCAACCTCGGCCGTAATTTCTTCAAGAATTTTCTCACGAACTTCCGTTCCCTTAATAATTTTTGCTGACATGTTCAATCTCCTTTCATACAAATAGTTATATTTGATCTGACTAGTAAAATTTGACAACTTTCTTTAGATCAATGTTTCAACGATGTCAAGAAAACACGATCAGGTTTTGATAAGATTATTAACAAATCGGAGATGATCCTGAATTAATTTCTGAGTAAACCCTAAACGGGAAACGGCACATTAAGAAGCCCGGCGGTTTCATCCAGCCCTAGCATGATATTCATATTCTGAACGGCCTGACCGGCAGCACCTTTGACCAGGTTGTCAATTGCTGAAATCAAGATCAGGCGGTTGCGATCTTTATCCACTCTAAACCCAATGTCGCAAAAATTGGTTCCCCTAACGTGTAATGTGTCCGGCAAACGGGTTTCAGTACAGATGCGAATAAAAGGACACCCGTCATAAAAAGAAGCAATGCAATTCCCCAAATCTTCCAAGCTGACCTTTTTAGCCAGATTTGCGTAAATCGTCGTGAGCATTCCACGGGTCAGTGGAACAAGATGGGGTACAAAAGTCAGGTTCACAGGTTGTCCTGTTTCGAGACTCAGCACCTCTTCCATCTCGGGTTGGTGCCGGTGTTCAGCAATTTTGTATGCCCTAACCGATTCGTTTACTTCACAAAAGTGCGTCCCCAGCGCAAGGGATCGTCCGGCGCCGCTCACCCCGGACTTTGAATCCACAACAATTGAATGAATGTCCAAAAAGCTACTTTTTAATAAAGGTAGCAGGGGTAAAATGACACTTGTGGGATAACACCCGGGATTTCCAATTAAGACGGCGTTCCTTATCTCTTCATAATAAATTTCACAAAGGCCATAAACCGCCGTTTCAAGTAAATCTTTGGCAGTGTGTGACTGGTAGTATGATTCATAAAGGGCGCCATTTTTAAACCTGAAATCAGCGGAAAGATCAATTACACGCTTTCCTTGATTTACAATTGCGGGTACAAGGGCCATCGGTAGTTTGTGAGGAAGGGCCACAAATACAACATCCCCACGGTCAGCGAGAAGATCCGGGGAGAACGCTTCGCAAACCAGGTTGACCACACCCGACATGGAAGGGTAGACCCTGTCAAACCTCACACCCGCATATTGGCGGGAAGTAAGAAGGGTAAGTTCAATATCCGGATGCCCTGAAAGTATTCTCACAAGCTCCGCACCGGCATATCCGGTTGCACCCACGACGGCTACTTTTGGCATATCCTTTCCTTTCTAGACCTTTTTCTTGACACGTTCTAGTTATAGTTCAGCCCTTTTTATGGTTGACATATTTTGAAACGGATGGATTTTACCAGAAATTATGAGTGATTTCAAGTAGATTTAATTGAGAAAGGTGTATTGGGTACACTAAAAAAAGACATGGCAGAAAGCCAAAGAATGTGTAACCGTTCACAGGTTCAGGGTTCATTGAATTAGGCCTGACGAAGATGACGCTTTGCTCGTAAATACGCATTCCAAATTCAGTCCGGGGACGAGAATGGAACCTTGAACTTCTGAACCTTTGAACCCGTGAACGCTTACAAGAATGTTAAAGGCGCTGATAAAGTCTTTAGAAAATAAACCCTTGAATCCTTGACCCCTGGAACCCTGGGACCCTCTTCTCCAACTAAATTGGAGAAGATCCTTATTTAAAGGTTTCGTTCGCTAAAGGACTGAAAGGTGGTATTGATTTTACTAGTCGCGGATTGTTTTTTTTAAATTGGGTATGGTTTCCGGTTTTCCTCTGATCATTACAGGACTCTCGCCATCACGAGCCGTTACATTTTCGTAAACACCTTCGTCTCGTTTGACGAGCTTGGTGAAACCTAAGTCACGCAATTCCCTATTGGTTTTGGGTGTGCTGATGCCAACACGTGAAATGAGTTTTTTCACCGGCTTTTTACAGTCCGGACAATGTGTCAGCAATTTATCATGAATGGACTGTCTTACTTCAAACACCTGGCCACGGCGACAGGGTTTCCCAATGTGTTCGTACTCGTAAACCGGCATGATATCTATAACATATTATTTAATAATATATTTAAATGGTTATTTAATTTTCTTGTAACTTTTCAATAACTACCGGAGCTCACTGGTGATAAAATATAAAAGGTCTGACTGTTTGAGCGTGTTAGTGAGCCTTAAGAAAAAACAGCATATAAAACAACTAATGTTTCAAACATATGACTTTGCTTTTAAATAACCGGTATTAAAAGATCGGCCTCTGTTTTTTCTTTAGGCTCACTTG
>JAFDFH010000045.1 GCA_019309945.1 Deltaproteobacteria bacterium | reverse complement strand
GTAACTTCTCAAAAACTTATGGTTAAACCTACCAGCGGAGTCATCCGGTCATTTTTTTCAAAGCGGGCAACTGTTTGAAGCAGTTTAGGGCGGCTTACAGTGACCCGAACAGCATAAATTGTTGATTGTACCCTGTTTGTTCTAAGCGACACACTCATTTTAGATCCCGTGCGCGGGTCACTGTTAGGCGCCCTTAACTGCAAGTTTTGGCCGTATTGAAAAAAATTACCGGATGGCGTAGCGGGCCTACCGGAACATATTGAGAAGTTACCTCTCAATTTCCTAATATCCTATTTTTCTTCTAAATTTAAATACTTTGCAATTTCCTCGCTCATACGTTTAACAAACTTTTCAAAATCATTTCCTTTTAAAGGTTTTCCAGGAGCCGGAACCTTTTCAAGGTCCTTGGGATGGATGAGGACAGGGCTATTAATGAGGTTCGGATCAGGAGAAATTTCAAATTCCGGTGGAAAGCTCTTTTCAAAATACATGTCCTGAAAACCCGAAAATTTAAGTGAATGAGCGGTTGAATTAAGGATGGCAATATCATCTTTATCAATGATTCCTTGATCTTTTGCTGTCACAAGACCGGCAAGGGATTCGCCCCCATGGGTACAAGCAATATGACCGTTTTTATTTGCTAAAAGTTCCCAATCCATAATGGCCTGTTCAGAAACCTCCACAAAAAAGACCTTTTGGATTTCAGCCATACCGTTGTAAAGATCTGTCAGATGAATCACACGCGGCATTGAAACAGGATTTCCGATCATGGCGGCCTGGGCAACACTTGGCCTGACCGTTACCGGTAAAAATTTTCGTTTCCCGGCATCCGGTTCCAAATAATAGCGATAGACAGGGTTGGCATGCTTTGATTGGACGCCTATAATTTTGGGTAAGGTGTTAATAATGCCCGTCTCATAGAATTTTATAAACCCACTCATAACAGCAGTAACATTGCCGGCATTCCCAACCGGTAAAACGACAACCTTATTTTCCATGTCATATTCAAAATTCTGTGCGATTTCATATGAATATGACTCCTGCCCCAGAATCCTCCAGGCGTTTTTGGAGTTTAAAAGGGCAACATTGTATTGTTCAGACAGGGCTTCGACAACCTTCATGCAGTCATCAAATACACCGGGAATTTCAAAGACCGTAGCACCGCTGCCTAACGGTTGAGAAAGCTGCTGGGGCGTTACTTTCCGGTGAGGAAGAATCACTGCGGATTTGACATCGGTTTGAAGGTAGGATGCGTAAAGAGCGGCAGATGCAGAAGTGTCTCCAGTGGACGCGCATATCGCGAGCACATCGGAAGCATGTCCTTTTTGGATGAGAAAATGGATATAACTCAGGGCACTGGCCATACCCCGGTCCTTGAATGAAGCGCTGGGGTTCTGGCCATCATTTTTAAAGTAGAATCGGATGCCGGTCCGATCTTGCAAAAAAGCGTTGGCTTCAATAACCGGCGTATGCCCTTCACCCAGATAGACTACTGCATCAAGTGGAATAACCGGACCGATAAATTCATGATACCGATAGATCCCCTTTAATGCCGGAATGGTGAGCATCTTGCGATAATCAAAAATTTGACGCCACTTCTCACCGGCAATTTTCTTCAACCGGTCAAAATCCTGGTCATAAAGGAGAAGCAACTGACCGCAATTCGGACAGATATACAGTAATTTTTTAATATCATGTTCAAATCCACAGCCCAGGCAACGATAAACAAGGCCGCCTGCCTGTCGCGGAATGATAACAGGTTTAATTTCTTCGGGAAAATCTTTAGGTTTCACGGACTTATTTTTTTTATCCCTCCCATATAGGGCCAAAGGACTTCCGGGAGATCGACAGATCCATCCGCCTTTTGGAAGGTTTCAAGCACGGCGGCAACCGTTCGTCCGACGGCAAGCCCCGAACCGTTCAGCGTGTGAACAAGCTCCGTTCCTTTTTGCCCTTTGCTCTTGAACCGAATATTCCCTCGACGGGACTGGAAGCTTTCAAAATTGCTGCAGGATGAAATTTCTCTGTAAACCCCCTGCGCGGGCATCCATATTTCGATGTCATACGTTTTTGCTGCGGAAAACCCCAGGTCTCCCGTACAGAGAGTTACAACCTGATACGGGAGATGTAAGCGCCTCAAAATCGTCTCAGCATCGTTTAAAAGTTTTTCAAGTTCGTCATAGGAGGTTTCCGGCGTCGTGAATTTGACCAATTCGACCTTGTTGAACTGGTGTTGCCGGATTAATCCCCGAGTATCTTTTCCGTAAGAACCGGCTTCTGAACGGAAACACGGGGTATAAGCGACATATCGGATGGGTAGCTGATCTTCGTCCAGAATCTCATCTTGATGAATATTGGTAACCGGAACTTCAGCTGTGGGAACCATAAAATAATCCCATCCCTCCAGTTTGAAAAGATCTTCTTCGAACTTGGGTAGTTGACCGGTATGGGTCATGCTGTTTCGATTTACAATAAATGGCGGAAGGACTTCTTCATAACCGTGTTCAGTCGTGTGAACATCGAGCATAAAATTGATCAGGGCCCTTTCCAGCGCTGCGCCTTCACGAAAATAGAGTGGAAAGCGAGAACCGGTAATCTTAGCGGCCCTGTCAAAATCGAGTATCCTGAGACTCTCACCCAGCGTCCAGTGATGCTTTGGCTCAAAATCGAAAGCAGGTATCGTCCCCACCTGCTTTACAACCGGATTTTCCGCACTGTCTTTTCCCACCGGAACTGAAAAGTGTGGTATATTGGGTAACTCCATCAGGATCTTGTGGATAACATCTTCATTTTCCGATAAGGTTTTGTCCAATGCTTTTATCTTAACTGAGACATCGCGCATCTCAGTGACCAGAGCCTCTGCATCTAGGCCCTCTTTTTTCATCCGGGCAATCTGTTCCGAAACCACATTGCGACGGTGTCTCAGTTCTTCTATTTCAAGGAGGATTCCCCTTCGTTGGGCGTCACCGTCTTTGAAAGTTTCCAGGTCTGCAGTTTCACCGCGCGCGGCAAGAGCCTTTTGAATTTCTGAGAAATTCTGTCTCACAAACTTGATTTCCAGCATAACAGTTACTATATTTCTTAAGTTACATAATGATGTTTTGGAATTGGTTTTCCGATTAAAATTCCAGCAGTTTCCAATTTTGACGAATTCGTAAAAAGTCTGATTTAGACGGTTTCGTAAAAAGTTCAAATTCAAGGCGTGCAAGTTTGGTAATCATGAGGCGTACTTATCGTACGTTGAATGATTGCGAAATGCGGCACAACGCAGAAGATGGACTTTTTACGAGACCGTCAATTTTAATCCAGCATACGTATTTATCACCCTTAGGAAATCATTTAGCATTCATCATCATTGATCCGAGTGGAAGCTGTATAGAGCGGAAATTCCCATACGAAGCCAATCTTAGCATTATCGCTAAAGCAGTGAGGGCAATATCATGGCAAGGCCATTTAGTCAATGATCAATGCAAGTTGACATTATACGTCGATTCGCTATAATACGAATTGATCGATAACATAATAAAATTATAGATATTTGCCTGGAGAAAATTTATGGAGGATATCCAAGAAAAAAAACGCGACCTACGAAATCACATTGCTAAAATACTGGGTGCGATTTCTGACAAAGATTTAACTGAATATACCAGAAAAATAGAAAACCGTCTCTTTGAATTTGCTAACTTTCTGGAGGCAAAAATTACTTTACTTTATATCCATCACAACAGTGAAGTGAACACCCGGGAGATTATAAAAAGAAGCTTTGACTATCATAAGATTGTTGTTCTTCCGGCATTCAATCCGGAAAAGTTTGAGATGAAATTATTTAAGGTCGACAACCTTGATGCCGACCTGATTCTTGGTGAAAGGGGTATTCAGGAACCTCATCCGTCCCGCTGCAAAAATATCTCCATTGATGTTATCGATATTGCAATCATTCCAGGGGTTGCCTTTGATGAAAAAGGCGGAAGGATTGGATCGGGTGAGGGATATTACGACAGGCTTATTCCAAATTTTCCGGTGACCACCCGAAAGGTCGCCCTTGCTTTGGAAAGCCAATTAATTCAACAAGCACCGATGGGTTCGAACGACAAGCATGTTGATATTATTATAACTGAAGAGCGCATCATATACAAGATTTAGCGCCGACAATTCGAATAAAACACCCCCGGGTAGCCAATCTGGCGTTACCTTCTCCTCCTCAAAAACGGTACGGTCTCTATCGACTCAATATTTTTTCCAATTTCTGGAGGTTTTCATATTCTCCGACCGCGATGACGGTATCGCCGGCGTTTATAACGGTTTCAAAAGAAGGATTAAACAGCATACTGTCATCAGACTTCTTTATTGCAATAATTATCAGGTTGAACCGTTGCCGAATACCTGAATCCTTTAACATGACATTGACGAGACTTGAGGAGGCACTGACAGGTATCTCTTCCATTTGGATGTCTTCACGTGAATAGGCAAAGGCAAGATCGATAAAACTTGTCACCGTCGGTCGAAGTATCCGTTGGGCCATACTTGCAGCGCCGATATCATAGGGTGATTCCACTTTGTTCGCCCCGGCTGCATATAATTTCGTCACTGATTTATTCTGACTGGCCCTTGCCATAATGTAAAGATCCGGATTGAGTTGTCTGGCAGTTAGGATTAAAAAAACATTGTCGGCATCAGAAGCAAGGGCTGCGACCAATCCTTTTGCGTTTTTAATACCGGCTTTAAGCAATGCTGGTTCATCGGTAGCGTTTCCGTCTACATAGAGAACGCCATCCTCTTCCATCACCGGAATAAGTTCCTGGTTGCTCTCGATCACGACCAGATCTACCGGCTTTTTGCGCATGTTCTTGCAAAGGACCCTTCCAATACGTCCATAACCGCAAACAATGTAATGATTTTTTACCCGTTTGATTTTGTTGTCCAAAATTCTCCTCCCCAATACGGTTCGAATCCGTCCTTCTACCATGAACTGGACAAGGGCGCCTACAACATATAAAAAGTATCCCACGCCTAAAAGAATCAGAATAATTGTAAAAAACTGTCCAATTCTACTTATTTTATGCACTTCACCATATCCAACCGTAGCGACCGTGATCACCGTCATGTAAACAGCATCCAGAATATCCCACCCCTCCAACAAAACATATCCTACCGTTCCAAGGGCAACGATAGATATCGCCAGTAAAATGGAAAATACAAGGTGTTTGGTCGTATCCATACAATCGCCGCAAGAAAGTGAAAAAGGTATATCCGGATAAACCGAAAAAGTTACAAGTAGGTCCCGGTTGGTATTAAGGTATCGAGGCCTTTGCAAAATGCTCATTTTTGTTCAGGCGCTATTTAAAAATAACGATCAAATGACCGCTTTTCTCCGATCCAGATTTCTATACTGAATCGCCTCAGAGATGTGATCTACCTGAATATCCGCCGAACCTTCAAGATCTCCGATGGTGCGGGCGATCTTCAGGACCCGGTTGAAGGCCCGCGCCGAAAGGCCGAGCTTGTCAATAGCCGATTGAAGAAGACGTGATGACGCATCGTCAATTTTGCAATGCTTTTTAATGTGGCGGCTGCTCATCTGGGCGTTGCAATAAAACTTGGTTCGGTTAAACCTTTCGGACTGAATGGCTCGAGCCGCTGTAACGCGCTTGCGGATCTGTGCCGATGACTCTGACCCATTTTCTCCCATCAGGTCTCGATACGGCACCGCCGGTACCTCTACATGGATATCAATACGGTCCAGAAGGGGACCGGATATTTTGGATCGGTACCGGTGGATCTGCGGATAAGTACACTTGCATTCGTGCTTCGGATCAGAAAAATAACCGCATGGACAGGGGTTCATCGCAGCAATCAGCATGAAACTTGACGGATAGGTAATGGTTGAAGCTGCCCGTGAAATGGTGACCTTGAAATCTTCCAAAGGCTGACGAAGCACTTCCAGTACATGCTTTTTATATTCGGGAAGTTCATCCAGAAAGAGGACGACATTATGGGCCAGACTCACCTCGCCGGGTCTGGGAATATGACCCCCGCCGATTAAACCTGCATCCGATATAGTATGATGCGGCGCCCTAAATGGCCTCTTTGTAATCAGCGCCTGTCCTTTTTCAAGCATTCCCACCACAGAAAAGATTTTTGTGGTTTCAATGGCTTCTTCAAACGTCAATGACGGGAGTATACTTTGGAGACACTTGGCCAGCATGGTCTTGCCCGATCCGGGGGGACCGATCATGATCATGTTATGACCGCCTGCGGCAGCAATTTCCAATGCACGTTTTACGTGTTCCTGGCCCATGACTTCAGAAAAATCAGACTCGATTTCATTATCTTTGTCAAAAATTGCGGAAATATCAGCTGTCTCCGGTTTTATTTGCGTAAATCCCTGAAAAAACGCCACCACCTGGGACAACGTTTTTACAGGGAAAACTGAAAGTCCCTTAACCACCGACGCCTCCCGTCCATTATCAAACGGTACGAGGATACCTGCGTAGTCGGCTTCTTTTGCAGCAAGGGCCATCGGAAGGGAGCCATTGACCGGCTTAATACGCCCATCCAGCGAAAGCTCACCTAAAACAAGATATTTGGAAGCAACCTTCTGGGAAATGATCCGGGTTGCTGCCAGAATGCCCAATGCCATTGGAAGGTCAAACCCGGTTCCTTCTTTTTTGATGTTGGCTGGCGCTAAATTCACAGTGATCCTGTCCGCCGGAAATGAATAGCCCGAATTATTTATCGCCGATTTCACCCGTTCCTTACTTTCTTTTACAGACGCTTCGGGCAGTCCAACCGTTGTAAAGGTCGGAAGTCCATGGGTGATATCGACCTCCACTTCAACCAAATACGCATCGATTCCAATCACTGCACTACTCAAAATCTTTGCCAGCACGCTTCCTCCTTTTTTGAATAGGAACTGCCTTCGCTTTTAAATTTTCAAATTATAACAGACAGCTGTAAATAGAACAACCTTTTTAATCCTTTATCCAAAGCGAAGCAGAAGCATGCATCTGAATTTGCCCTTTCAAGCCAAGGCCCAAGTAAGCCTGGCCTTATTCCTCAGGCCCTAGAACTTGCGAGTAAACTTTCGGGCCAACTGCCATGCCTCAATATATTCAAATCGTTCTATTCTCGTTCCTTCTCTATTCAGAACTCACGAATCAACAGTTCAAATTTTTGGTAAACCTTGAACCCTTGAACCCGTGTATGGTTACCAGAAATTTTGAATCAACATTTTTATTTTGAATATTATTCCATAAAGGGTTTAATTATTAAATTTCTTAAAATATTGTTGCTAAAATCACATGCAATAGGCTAAGGGAGTTAAAAAGTTCGATTTTCAACCCACCCCAAAGCGGCATATTGGGATTTTAGGCCTTGAAAACCATCATCCATTTAATTTTACAACCTTTTTTTAGAAAATAATTTTTATGTATGCGCATATTCACCAGAGAACACTTGCAAAGCCCGTCTGCTGTTCAGGGATAGGCATGCACTCCGGTAAGAAGGTAAATCTTTGTATCAAACCCGCACCGATTAATCATGGTATTAAATTTATGCGGACGGACCTTCCTGACCGTCCAAGCATATCCGCCCATTTTAATATGGTTGTGGACACCAGTCTTGCAACTGTCATCGGATACGAAGGTTTTATTGTTTCAACCATAGAACATCTCATGGCGACTTTTGCCGGACTTTCCATCGATAATGCCATTGTTGAACTGGATACCTATGAGGTGCCGATAATGGATGGCAGCGCCGGCCCGTTTACTTCGTTGATAACATCGTCAGGGATAAAAGAACAAGCTGGTCCAAAATATTTTTTCGTTGTTAAAAAACCGATTGAACTAAAAGAAGATGTGAAATCCGTAGGCGTCTATCCATGTTCTAATTTTAAAATAACCTGTAGCATCGATTTTGATCATCCCGTGGTTAAAAAACAATCCTACAGCATCAATGTGTCAGATCAGACTTTTGAGCGTGAAATATGTAAGGCCCGAACATTTGGATTTCTTCATGATATGGAATATCTCAAACGTTACGGATTTGCCCGGGGCGGTTCGCTGGAAAATGCGGTTGTAATCGACAAACATAAGATCCTAAACGACGAGGGGTTGCGTTATCCGGATGAGTTCGTAAGACATAAAATTCTCGACTGCATCGGCGATTTTGCCCTTCTCGGCATGCCGATTTTAGGCCATGTGATCGTGGATAAATCCGGCCACGCCTTTAATCATGCCTTTTTGAATAAATTCCTCGAACAAAAAGATTCATGGGAGACCCGCTCATTCCATGATATCGGCAATCAACCTCCGGTTCAGCCAAAATCACTTGCCATTTCATCCAGTATTCGCTATTAAGCAAATTCATCTTTCCTTTTAGAATTAAAAATCTTTTTTATCAGAGAATCATTTTTTGCTTTAACGATGACACAAATCTTCACAACGACACATTGAATACACTACTTGATACTTAGGGAAACTTTGGGGCTCCGCACCCGTATTATAAATTCTTGAATGTTTTCATAATGGTATGAGGAAAAAACTAATCCGCAAAACGTGTTGTATCATCCTGGGTCTGATTTTTCTGATGCCCAATATAGTGCTCGGGAAAAATGCCACATTGACAAACATCATCGTCACCAATACTCGCGATGACCTCATCGTGTACATGACGGTTGAAGGCGCTTTTACAGAAAAAATGAAAGCGGCTGTCTTAAGCGGTGTGCCGACCTCATTTTCATTCTTTATTACCCTGTTAGAAGCCCGCAATCTGTGGTTTGACAAGAAGATCGCTAACTTAAAGATTACGAATACGATCAAATACGACAACCTGAAAAAAGAATTTATTGTTACGCGATCGTGGGAAAATGATAAACCCAAAGTGACTCGATCTTTAAGTGAAGCCCAGAAGTTGATGGCTGACATTGACAGCATAAAGATCCTCCCGCTTGACAGGCTGGAAAAAGGCAGGCAGTATCAAATAAGGGCTAAAGCGGAGCTTAGCAAACTCACCCTTCCTTTTTATCTACATTATGTTCTGTTCTTTGTCTCACTATGGGATTTTGAAACCGATTGGTATACGATTGATTTCATCTATTAAATCTCGAATCTTTAATTCAAATAATGGACAACAATCAAATTAAAAGGTCAGCCTCATCGATCTCCGCAGCGGACTATCGAAGGCGGAAGCGCGAAGGGATTCTAATTGTTGTCATCATTGCAGTTGTTTCCCTTCTGACGTTTGTCGAGACTAGAATAGTACACGTCGGCACTGATTTCCCCATATCCAACACCATCTTAATGTTCATACTGATCAATATCAATCTACTGCTGTTGATCTTATTAATATTTCTTGTCTTTAGAAATCTAGTCAAACTTCTTTATGATCGAAGGCGAAAGCTAATGGGGTCGAGGCTCCGTACAAGGCTTGTCCTCACGTTCATCGCGCTCACCCTTTTACCGACCATCGTGCTTTTTTTCTTTTCCATTAACTTTATTACAACCAGCATTGAGTTCTGGTTTAACGTTCCCGTTGAACAGGCCCTGCAAAATTCTCTGTATGTCGGAAGACGTTTATATAAGCGTACCGAAGAGCACAATCGGTTTTTGCTTGAAAGAATCGCGTACCAGGTGAAAACCAAAAAACTCTTAGAGCCTAAAAAAAGAAAAGCCCTTTCCCACTACATACAGATTGTCCAGCGTGAATTTAATCTTGATGCGGTCGAAATATACGATGCCAATGCAAAGCGCCTTACATTTGCCCTGGCCCCGAAATTGGAAGATAAATCGTTTTGGATTGTTTCAGCTGATAATTTTCAAAAGCACTTGGGATCAGAAGGCGTCAGGTCCATTTCAGAAGAAATGTCATCAGGGGAACTCATCGGAACGATTGGGACTGTTCCTTTTGGGGAACCACCGAAAAAGGCAGAAGCATTTATTGTGTTATCCGTTCTGATCCCTATGGACCTTTCCCAAAATATGGCATCTATTTCCAGGGGTTTTGAAGAATATCAACAGATAAAACTGCTTAAGAAGCCGATCCAGATCACTTTATATATTACACTCTCAATTGTTGCCTTGCTGGTTGTATTTTGCGCCGTGTGGTTTGGCTTTTATCTGGCAAAATCAATAACTATACCCATTATGGAGCTTGCCGAAGGAACTCGAAGGGTTGCTGAAGGAGATTTGAGCTTCAGTATCGCTATCGTTGCCGATGATGAAATCGGGAGCCTTGTTGATTCATTTAATAAAATGACCAAAGACCTGCGATCCAGCAAGGAACAACTGGAGCTTTCCGCTCGCATGCTTCGTGAACAGAATATTGAAATCGAAGATAGACGACGTTATATGGAAATCGTCTTGAAGAATGTGTCTACAGGTGTGATAACACTCGATGCGGATGGATTCATCACTACGATGAACACAGCCGCCGAGAAGATGCTGAACCTCAAATCTAAAGAAATTCTTAAAGAAAACTATAAAAAGCTGTTAAACAAGCATTATCTCAAACTTGCCGAAGAAATAATGGAAAACCTTACGAACGCTAAAGATGATGCGATAGAATTACCGCTTCGATTGACAATCGATAGCCGGCCACGAAGTTTTATGATGCATTTCAATGCGCTGAAAGACGACATGGGAAATCACATGGGAATCCTAATGGTGTTTGATGACTTGACGGAACTGGAGAAAGCCCAGCGAATGGCTGCATGGCGTGAGGTCGCACGAAGAATTGCCCATGAAGTAAAAAATCCTTTAACACCTATAAAACTTTCCGCTCAGCGCCTGAATCGCAGATTCGCCAGTCAGCTTAACGAGCCGGTTTTTGAAGATTGTACCCGAACCATAATTGACCATGTGGATCTGATTCGAAACCTTGTTAACGAATTTTCAGCATTTGCCAGATTTCCCACAGCAAATCCAAAACCCTGTGATTTGCCCTCGATCATCGAAGAGACTTTAGCCCTTTACAGGGAAGGACATAAAAACATTAATTTTGACATCAAAATCGCAGGCCATATCCCCCCGCTTGATCTTGATCGCCAGCAAATCAAACAAGCGATGATTAATCTTGTGGACAATGCAATTGGAGCGATAAAAAGCCAGGGCCGTATTGTAATAACATTGAGCCATGATCCTATTCTGAAGAGGGCCCGAATCGAGGTTAGCGATACCGGGGCAGGTATTTCTGATGAGGTTAAGACAAGACTTTTTGAACCCTATTTTTCAACTAAAAAGTCCGGCATGGGCTTAGGTCTTACGATCGTTAGTACAATTATTGCCGATCATAATGGTGTGAT
>JAFDFH010000044.1 GCA_019309945.1 Deltaproteobacteria bacterium | reverse complement strand
CCATATCTGATAAGTCTTCTGCCAGTTTGTAGACATCCAACTCGTAAACTCGTTTCATCTCGCCCCAATTTCTACTTTCCAATTTCAAGTTTCAAACCGTGAACGGTTACAAAAGATCAAAGTTTAACAGTGATATAATACCCCTGATCCTCGCGCTGCAAAAGGATCACCACAGAGGCTTTTTTTCGATATTTTACGATGGCTTTTTTAAAGTCGCTGGTGTTTTTAATGGTCATCTCATCGATTTGGCGGATGACATCACCTGGTAAAACACCGAGATGCGCCAAATAAGACCGACGATCAATTTCCGAAACAACCACACCATCCTTGGCGACAATTCGGTTTCGAAAGTGACCTTGTAATGACAAATCTTCAACCGTTATTCCCATAAGCTGATGGGCGAGGTCCATTGCACGATCTAGCGGAAACACAGCGGTTTTTACCGAAATGGATATTTCCCTGGTATTTCTCCAGATACGCAATTTTAGGCTTTGCCCGGCAGAATAATCTCTAAGCACCATATGATAATCTTGGCTGGAATGGAGGAGTCTGTTTTCGAGGGCCAAAAGTATATCCCCGTCTTGGAGGCCGGCTTTTTGGGCTGGGCTGTCGTGTTCTACGTCTTTGATTAAAACGCCGTTATTCCCCGGCAGGTTTAAGTAGCCGGCGGTCCGTGCATCAAGATCCTGTACCGTGATGCCAACCCATGCCTGGATGACTTCGCCGTAGCGAATCAGATCGGTTACCACCCGCTTGGCATTGTTGATCGGTATGGCAAAACCGATCCCCTGGGCTTTTGCATAAATTGCTGTATTGATACCGATCAGCTCTCCGTTTATATTCAGCAGCGGACCACCGCTGTTTCCGGGGTTGATCGATGCGTCGGTTTGAATAAAGTTTTGAAAGATCCGGCCTTCGGTGCGAACACTTCGATTTAAAGCGCTTATGACCCCGGTTGTAACCGTGTGTGAAAAACCGAAGGGGTTCCCAATGGAGATAATCGTTTCGCCGATCATTATGTCGTCGGAATTACCCATTTCAATCGCCGGGAGAAGGGTCTTTGAAGTAATTCGCAGCACCGCCAGGTCCGAGTCGGGGTCTGCGCCTACGATTTGCGCCTTGAATTCGCGTTTATCTTTTAAAACAACCGTTATGGTTCCGGTCTTAACAATAACATGTTCATTGGTGAGGATGAGACCCCGTTTTCCATCTATAATAACACCAGACCCAAGACTGGTTCGCTTGTATCGTCGTTCAAATCCCGGCTCAAAGAAATCCTTGAAAAAAGAATCGAAGAAGGAATCCGTGGTGAAACCGGAGAAGGGGTTGGCACGCGTTCGAACTTCGTATTCCGAGCTGATGTTAACCACCGCCGGGCTGACCCTGAGAACCGCATTTACAACGGGGCTTCTGCGGTTATTTTCAGCAGCCCCGCAAATCTGTTGAGTTGCAAAAAGCAGTAAAAATATTATAATTAATCTGTTAAGTTGCATGAAAATCGTTGACTTTCTTTTTTTGGGGGTGTTCATTATCCGTGCTTTAAGGAATCTACGAACACCGTGAAGTATAACGTTACTAAAAGAAATATATCATGAGAATAGAAGATCTTCAAGACATCTTACCGCTGATCGAGAAGCCGAGTAATTATCTGGGTTCGGAAATAAACAGCATTAAAAAAGACCCGGGCAGGGTTAAACTTTTTTTTGCGCTTGCCTTTCCGGAATTGTATGAGATCGGAACATCTCATTTCGGATTGCAGATACTTTATCACATCTTGAACAGTCACCCGGAAATTGCGGCCGAACGGGTTTTTGCACCAGGGCTTGATATGGAGGCGTACCTTCGGTTGTCCGGAAATTCTCTGGTGTCCCTTGAATCTCACAAACCCCTTAACCGTTTCGATATCATCGGCTTCAGCCTGCTGTATGAACTGAATTTTACAAACATCTTAACGATTCTTGATCTTGCCGGGATACCCTTTTTTGCGAATCAAAGGGATTGGTCTGACCCGCTTATCGTCGCAGGGGGTCCATGTACCTGCAATCCCGAACCCATCGCCGATTTTTTCGACGCAATCGTTGTCGGAGACGGGGAGAAGGTTGTAATGGAAATGTCCCATACCTGGTTGAACTGGAAAAAAAATCGTAACACCGATCGGGAATTGCTTCTAAAAACCTGGTCCTCTATCGAAGGCGTTTATATTCCGTCTTTTTTTGAACCTGTATTTAATAAAAATGGTTTTCAGACCCTTTTAACCCGAAATTCAAACTGTGCTTCAGCATCAAAAAGGATCACGCGGACAATCCTTGAGAGCCTTGATCAAGGGCTTTTTCCAGATGCGCCGATCGTTCCATTCGGTAGGCCCGTGCACGATCGTCTTCGCCTCGAAGTGTCCCGGGGGTGTACCCGGGGATGTAGATTTTGTCAGGCCGGCATGATATATCGCCCCGTAAGAGAACGTCCCGTGGAAACGCTCCTATCCCTTTCGGAAGCTTCACTGGGCGCTACGGGTTATGAAGATGTGTCACTACTGTCACTGAGCACCGGCGATTATGGATGCATCATTCCGCTCATGGAGCATCTTATGGCGCGCTGTGAACCCCGGCACGTTGCGGTTTCGCTTCCATCGATCCGGGCCGGAACGCTAACCCCCAACCTTATGAAACTTATAAAAAAAGTCAGAAAAACAGGATTTACTATTGCCCCGGAGGCAGGCAGCCAGAGACTTCGGAATGTTATTAACAAAAATATCACAAATGAAGAGATCTTTAATACGGTTCAAGATGCATTCGGCTTGGGGTGGCAGGTCATCAAACTGTATTTCATGATCGGTCTTCCCTCAGAAAACGATAACGACCTTCAATCCATGGTTAATCTTATTAGAGAGCTTCGGAAAATTCGGGGTCCTCACGGAAGGAAAGGTAAGCTAAACATAAGCATCACCACATTTATTCCTAAGCCTCATACTCCGTTTCAATGGGTCTCTCAGATTCCGTTGAATGAATCCAAGGAAAAAATTCGCTGGCTGCGGGAAAAGCTGAGGATGTCTGGAATTCATTTTAAATGGCAGAACCCCGAAGCTAGCATCTTGGAAGGGCTGTGGGCACGGGGAGACCGGAAGCTTTCCCGTTTATTGGTGACGGCTTACAGATTGGGATGTAAATTTGACGGCTGGAGCGAAACGTTTCAGTATGATTTATGGGAAAAGGCCTTTATCGATGCAGAGGTGGATATCGATTTTTATACAACCCGGTGTCGGGATACTTCCGAACCCTTGCCCTGGGATCGTATCGATATAAAGGTGACCAAGGACTTTTTAATACAGGAATGGGAAAAGTCTATCTCCGGCCAACCAACACCGGATTGTCGAGGCGGTGCGTGTAATAACTGTGGGGTTTGTGATTTCGATGGGGTGGCCCCCAGAGTGTTTTCAAGCGTTACCAACGAAATTCAAGACCCTCCCCGGAGGGAAACAGTTTTAAAACCATCCTATCAAAAGATTCAGGTTTCTTATTCGAAGCAGGATCAAGCCAGGTATTTTGGGCATCTTGAACTTGTAAACATATTTTTACGTGCGCTGAGACGCGCCGAAATACCCGTTAAATTTTCAGAAGGTTTTCATCCTATGCCACGGGTGTCCTTTGATGATCCGCTTCCTGTCGGCATGGAGGGTACAAATGAATTTTTATATTTAACAATACCGGATAATATTCAACCTTGGGAGATAAAAAAAGGTTTAAATGCCCATCTTCCAGGGGGGCTCTGTGTACATGAATGCCGGCCGGCCCCCTTACGTTCGGCCGGTAATGCGTGTCGCTTAGCTACCTATCAGATCACAATCAAAGATGGGTTTTTTGATCAAAAAGCGTTAAATTGTTTTAAAGAAAGCCGTGAATTCATCCTGAGGCGCAAGGATCGCAAGGGACGCTGGAAGGAGATTGATCTGAAGGATATGATTTCAGAAATCGATATTATTGGACCCCGAAGAATGCGCATGACCCTGAAGTCAAAGCCGGGAAAAACCATAAGACCATTTGATGTGATGCGAAAGATTTTTAACCTGCCGGAGGAGAAAATAAAGCAGGCCAGAATTGTTAAAGGCCTAATTCCTGAAAGGAGCAAGGCGAAATAATGGACAAAAAACTTATTGTTAACGTCACCGACCATGAAACTCGAGTGGCTCTTTTAGAAGATGGAACCATCGCCGAACTTTTTATTAAGCGTCGGGATGATTCGGATATTGCTGGAAATATATATAAGGGAAAGGTTCAACGGGTTCTGCCGGGAATGCAGGCAGCTTTTGTGGACATCGGTTTAAGACAGGCTGCTTTCATTTACGTGGATGATGTCCTTCGTGATGATTATAAGGAGTTTGAACAACTGTTTGACAATAATAATGCCGATGCCGAGAACGGAGACGTTGACAGGAGTGTTCCAAGGACGATTGTGACCAGGCGCGATTGTCCGATTGAAGAAATTATTACCGAGGGTCAGGAGATAATGATACAGGTTGCCAAGGCCCCCATCGGAACCAAAGGGGCACGCGTAACCTCCTATATTTCGCTCCCCGGCCGCTTTCTCGTTCTTATGCCGGATTCCGATCATATTGGGATATCCAGGCGCATTGAAGATGAAACCGAGCGCAACCGTTTAAAAAATTTAGTTCTGTCTTTACGAACAGACAATTTTGGCTACATTGTAAGAACTGTCGCTGAAGGGATTCAAAAGGAGAAGCTGTCGAATGAAATGGTTTTTTTTAAAAATCTGTGGGAAAAAATCCAGGCCAAGTCCCAGACAGCTCCGGCACCCTCACTTTTACACCAGGAGCTTGCCATTACGCTTCGGGCTATAAGGGACCTTTTTACACACGAGGCTGAGAAATTGATTGTCGATTCTCACTCAGGTTATGAATCGATTCTTTCGTTTCTCGACGGATTCATGCCAAACCTTAAGGATTCCGTGGAGCTTTACGAGGGTGCCGAACCCATTTTTGATGCCTACAATTTGGAAGGTGACATTTCGCGCGCATTAAAACGGAAGGTATGGTTAAAATCGGGTGGTTATATCGTGATTGAACATACCGAGGCGCTGGTGGCAATCGATGTAAATACCGGACGGTATGTGGGTAAGTATAATCTTGAAGAAACGATTTTAAAGACGAACCTTGAGGCGCTAAAAGAAATTGCATATCAAATACGGCTCCGGGATATTGGTGGTATTATTATTATTGATTTTATTGATATGGAGAAAAATTCTAACCAGGAAAAGGTGTTTAATGCCCTTGAAGAAGCGTTGAAAAAAGATCGGAGCAAAACCCATATCCTTCCCATATCGGAGATGGGGTTGATTCAAATGACTCGAAAGCGTATAAAAAAATCGCTTACCCGAATGCTGTGTGAGCCCTGTTTTTATTGTGATGGGGAAGGTTATCTTCCATCCCGGCAGTCTATCTGTTATAATATTTTCAGGGAAATCCTTCGGGAGGCGCGGGACATGATGGGGGTCAAACTAACGTTGCGGGTAAATCCGGATATTGCGGAGCTTCTGCATGGCGAGGAAAATGATATTATCGTACTCCTGGAACGTACCATCGGTAAACAGATTGTCATCTATCCGAATTCACAGTTTCATATCGAAGAGTTTGATATTTTTGAAGTTCTAAAAGAATAGAAAAATTTAAACTTGACATGAAAGTTTGTTCATGTTCTAAAAAAAAATTTAGCTTGTTAACGGCAAGTTTTGGCCGTATTGAAAAAAATTAGCGGATGGCGTAGCGGGCCTAGCAAACTTATTAAGAAGTTACCCTTTTAATCCTCAAAATACTCAATGTATTCCTGTGGTTAAAATTATTGCCTTCCTTGAACGTGAACAAAAAGGGGCATTTTTCAAAGGTCTCGAATAAAGGATTATAATAATGAAAAGAACATATCAACCCAGCCGAATTAAGCGTGCCAGAACCCATGGGTTTTTGAAAAGGATGTCCACCAAGCAGGGCAGACGGATTATTAACAAACGCAGGGCCAAAGGGCGAAAACGATTGACCGTATAATACGGCTAAGGGTTTACTCAGAAATTAATTCACAATTTTTAAGTTTTGAGGCGCCCGGCTGGCAAGACGGTTGAGCCGAAAAAATGAAGGTTTTTCAAAGAGTTTTTCATCGTAGGTCATAGAGGGTAGATATTTTATTGCGCTTTTTTTCCTTTACCAAGGCAGATCGAATTTTGAAGCGCTCTGAGTTTATTTACATATCACGGTGTGGAAAGAAACTCCAGGATCGGCACTTTATTGTTACATTTTGTCCCGGTCGAACCGAAAGAACGCGCCTTGGTATTACCGTAACCAGAAAGGTTGGAGATGCTGCAACACGAAACAGGATCAAACGGCTTTCGCGTGAATATTTCCGGTTAAACAGACATAAAATTACAGGCAAATGGGATATCAACATCATACCCAAGAAAGCCGCTGCGGATCTAACATCGGACCAGGCCTTTTTAGCACTTCAAAGTGTTTTTAACCGTATCGAGGAGGATAGACCATTAAAAGATTGTTTGTGACGCCGGCCCTTTTTCTTATAAGGGCCTATCAAGTTCTTTTGTCGCCGATTTTGGGCCCGACGTGCCGTTTTTTCCCGAGTTGTTCGCATTATGCCCTTGAGGCAATTTTGCGTTATGGTTTATTTAAAGGATTACTTCTGGCGATAAAACGAATTTTGCGCTGTCATCCTTTTTGTCAAGGCGGATTTGATCCCGTTCCTTAGGCGAAATGTTACAAACATATAGCAACCTGACTTTGGCATGGATCCCGGTTTTTCGGTTTGAATGTATTAAAGGCGCAATAACGACAAAAATGGATCGGAAATTGATATCGTATACACCCGTTGTTGTTTTTTTGGCATAGGGTTGTTTTGCCCTCCTTTGATCAATCCTGCACAGATTTTAACCCCTGTGACCACGAACATGAGCATTCAGCTTGCTTGCATCCAAAAGGAACTCAACTTAGTTCGCTTTGCTCACAATTGGAATGCTGGAAAAATGGGTTCGAAGGAAGAAAAATAATTTATAAATGATTTTTTCCGTTTTTATCACCCAACATTCCATCCTTCCAATGCTTTGACTGGCGGTTATGTAAATTAAAATACATGTATTTTCAACTAGTTATAGAAATTCCGAGACGTTTAGTTATATTTTTTTGATTTTCAGGAGAAGAAAATGGAACAAGGCCGATTATTTTTGGCAATCGCCATTTCGATTGCTGTGTTTTTGTTGTGGGAATTGGTTTTTGTCGATCGCCAAGCGGTTCAAAAGCCAGAAGAAGAGCTGCAGAAAGCGAAAATAGTCGAACAAAAGACAACAAAAGAGACCCCGTTTAATAAAACAAGCGAAGCGGTGATTCCGGATCAGGTGCTGTTAAAAAAAGATGATGTCGTGGGGGCGCCGGAATTGCCGCGAACGATTACCGTTAATTCACCCCTTTACAGGGTCCAGATCTCCGAAAAAGGGGCTGTTTTTAAAAGTTTTGTTTTAAAGGATTACAGAGCGAGGGTTGAAAAAGATGCGCCTTTCAAAGAGCTGATATCCAAGGATCTTTCCGGCGGAACCCTTCGTACCGGTTTTGCAGGCAATAGTCTACCTGGAATGAAAGATGCACTGTTTCAAACAGCCGCTGAAGGTGAAACTGTGGATATTTTTGGAAGATCTGAAGAAATTTCATTTTCGTGGGAATCCCCCCAGGGCATCACTGTTGAAAAGCGATTCCACTTTTCAGCGGAAACCTATCTGATCGGTCTTACCGTCGTCATTAAAAATGGATCGAATCAGACGTTCCAGGACAGCTTGGTCTTAGCTTTAGTGAGCACCACACCTGAAAAATCAAGAACCTATGGTTTTGAGGGGCCCAGTGCGCTGATTAACAACAAATTGGAACAAATAAAGGTTAAGAAGATAGAAGAAAAAAGCGAATACACCGGAAAAATAGGATGGATTGCGATTGAAGATCGGTATTTTATGTCGGGTATTATACCTAAAACCTCTGCGGAAGAGCGTATGCGTCTTTTGCTGAATCCGGACAATATTTTGGAAAACCAGTTGGTACAGCCACCAAGTTTGATCGAGCCAGGCACCCAGCAAATATACCAGTACAATCTTTATTTGGGGCCCAAGAGTTTGAAGCTCCTGAGCAAACTCGGTAATGATCTGGACAAGGCGATATATTTCGGTTGGTTTGATTTTATTGCCAAACCATGTCTCTGGTTTATGAATTTTCTTCATGGTTTTATTCCAAACTATGGGGTGGCTATTATTATTTTAACGATATTTACAAAAGTGCTTTTATGGCCGCTGGGATCAAAGAGCTACAAATCCATGAATGAAATGAAGAAGGTTCAGCCTTTGATGGCCGAGATCAGAGAAAAATACAAGGGCGACAAAAAAAAGATGAATGAAGAGATAATGGGGTTGTATAAGACCTACAAGGTAAATCCCATGGGTGGATGTCTTCCGATGATTGTCCAGATTCCAGTGTTTTTCGCGCTTTATCGGATGCTGTACGAAGCCATTGAATTGAGGCATGCCCCATTTTTGTTGTGGATTACCGATCTGTCGGCACCCGACCGCCTGTTTCGATTTGATTTTTCCATACCCTTTATGCAACCACCATATGGAATTCCGGTTTTGACACTGGTTATGGGGGCGACCATGCTACTCCAGCAGAAGATGTCGCCACCTCCGGGCGATCCGGCGCAGGCCAAAATGATGATGTTCATGCCGATCATTTTTACTTTTATTTTTATAAACTTTTCGTCCGGGCTCGTATTATACTGGCTTACAAACAACATCCTATCCATTGGCCAACAGTACTATATTTCAAAGAAAAACGCTTGATGACGGAGGTAATTCATGTCGCCCAGGTTGGAATTTGAAGGCAAGAGTGTTGAAAAGGCCGTCCAAAAGGCTTGTGAAGAGCTGGATATTCCCAAAGAAAAGCTTAAACATGATGTTATTTCTTATGGATCCTCCGGTATTTTTGGGTTGGTTGGAACCAAAAAGGCACGCATTCGGGTTATTTTGCCGGAACCGACCCCGGTAGCGGATCCTGAAACGCCGGTGATCGGGAAGCCCAACGGGAGTTCTCAGAAACAGGAAATGAAGGTCGAAAGTGCATCGACACATACTAAGCTTAATGATTTTGAAATTAGCCGATTTCCGGATGATCCTGTGGACCTCGGTCGATCGGTTTTGCAAAACATCATTGACCGAATAACCACTGATGCACAAATATCGGTTGATGAAAGTTCGGAGCGCATTCTGTTCAATGTCGAAGGGGGTAACGCGGCCGTGCTTATTGGGAAGCGGGGACAAACACTTGAGGCGATTCAATATCTTGTTGAGAAAATTGTCAATAAACGTATCGAAGCAAGAGTCCGCCTACAAATCGACGTTGAGGGTTATATGGAAACCCGTAGAACCAACTTGCAGCGGCTTGCCGAGCGCCTGGCGGAAAAGTCGAAGCGCACCGGAAAACCGGTGACAATTGGACAAATGAATGCTCAGGACCGAAGAGTTGTCCATCTTACTTTAAAAGATGATAATGGCGTTAGAACACAGAGCATGGGGGATGGGTATTATCGTAAGCTTGTAATATTTCCCAGGAAAAGTTTTTCGCAAAAGAAAAACGCAAATAATATAACGGATCTATAAACAAAAATAAGGTGGAAGGTGAAAGTCGAAGGGTTTTTCACGCTTTGGAGGTGAAGGACCCTTCGACCTGGATTTTCCTTAAAATTGTTTATCGGCCCGTAAAAGAACATAGAGTTTTTATTCATGCACGCCGCTACGATCGCCGCCATTGCGACACCACCGGGAAGCGGTGGTATCGGTATTATTAAAATTTCAGGTAAAGATGCGCTGTCAATTGCCGGTTCGATTTTTCGCAAACCCGGTGAGCCAGCATATGGGTCACACGATTCATGTAACAGGCCTTGTTTTAACTCCCACCACCTGTATTACGGACACATTGTGTGCCCCGAAAAAGGGCGGATCATCGATGAAGTCCTTCTTGCAGCTATGCTGTCTCCCTGTTCGTATACCCGTGAGGATGTCGTGGAAATCCATTCCCATTCGGGTTTCGTTGTGCTCAGCACCATTTTGGAATTGGTACTGCAGAAGGGCGCCAGACTTGCAGAACCCGGCGAGTTTACCAAAAGAGCGTATATCAATGGCCGAATTGACCTGACACAGGCCGAGGCGGTGATTGACATTATCCATGCAAAGACACACAAAGCCCTTGAAATTGCTACCAACCAGATAACGGGGGGTATGCGATTACGGGTAGAATCCATAAGAGATACGCTGATGGGCATTCTGGCCGAAATTGAAGCGGCTATCGAATTTCCGGATGATGTTGGGGGAAATATGGATTCGGCGGCCACCCTTCAGATCTTGCAGCGTGACGTTCTTGATCCTCTGAGAGATCTCCTTGACACCTATAAAAATATCCACATGTTAAGAGACGGTCTGAAATTGATTGTTGTCGGGCGACCCAATGTCGGTAAGTCCAGCCTCATGAATCGTTTGATCCAAAAAGATCGTGTGATTGTTACGCCTTTTCCGGGAACAACAAGGGATTTAATCGAGGAAGCCCTGAACATTCGAGGGGTTCCGTTCATTGTTGCCGACTCTGCCGGGCTCCACGAATCTGATGATCCAATCGAGGTGATCGGAATTCAAAAGACCCATGAACATATTGACCGTTCGGACCTTATTCTTTTTATAGTGGACGCGAGTTGCTCCTTATCCCGGGAGGATTTTAAAATATATGAAAAAATTGAACATAAACGTATGATACTTGTGATCAACAAGTCAGACCTGGTGGAAGAAGGGTTTAATTTTGATATCCCCGATTCCTGGAATGGAATCCCGAGCATAAAAACTTCAGCCCTTTATAACTGGGGTTTGGAGGAATTGAAAGATTTGATCGCAAAAATTTCCATTGGTGGGGAGGATTTGAATACGCGCAACGCGATTATTCCCAATCTGAGGCACAAACTGGCGCTGGATCGAAGTCTTCAGGCGGCCGTAGCCGGTGTCGAGGGAATTGATGGGGGTCTGCCAGCGGAGTTAATTGCTATCGATTTTCAGGAGGCGATCGAATCGCTGGGAGAAATCATTGGAACCACTGCGCGCGAAGATGTGTTGGACCAAATTTTCAGCAGGTTCTGTATCGGCAAATAATGTTTCACGGACGGTCTCGTAAAAAGTCCAACTTCTGCGTTGTGCTGCATTTTGTAATCATTCAACGTACGATAAGTACGCCTCATGATTACAAAATTTACACGCCTTGAATTTAAACTTTTTACGAAACCGTCTAAATCGGACTTTTTACGAGTTCATCAATTTTAAGGAGAAAAATATTGGATATCGATTTCACACCGTTTTTTCAAAAATACGAGAGCCTGGTTAGCATGGCGGACCGTTTGTTTGAAAAGATAAAAAAAGAGTATCCGCAATGTGTGACCTGCAAGATTGAATGTTCAGACTGCTGTCATGCCCTATTCGATCTGAGCTTGATTGAAGCCATGTATTTGAATCACCATTTTAACGAAACCTTTTCCGGAAGAAAGAAGGAAGTCCTCATCGAAAAGGCCAATCGGGCGGACCGGAAAGTTTATCAGTTAAAAAGAAAAGCATACAAAGATTTTCAGACAGGAACGGGCGAGGACGCAATCCTGGAACAGATGGCCAGGGAACGCATTCGATGCCCGCTTCTCAATGATCAGGAGATGTGTGGCCTTTACCCTTACCGGCCCATAACATGCAGGCTTTACGGCATACCTACATCCATTGGAGGAAGGAGTTATACGTGCGGCATATCCGGATTCAAGGAAGGGAAGAAATATCCTAATGTAAATATCGATACGATTCAAAAACAACTCTATGAAATATCCCTGGAACTTGCCCAAACGATTAAATCCAAATACCGTCAAATAGCGGACATCCTCGTGCCGGTTTCTATGGCGATGTTAACCACCTATGACGAAGCGTATCTTGGAATGCAAGAAGATGATAAAAAAGAAAACGCGTAACGGTTCGCCGTAGATTTTTAGTGAATGGTAACTTCTCAATATGTTCCGGTAGGCCCGCTGCGCCATCCGGCAATTTTTTTCAATACGGCCAAAACTTGCCGTTAAGGGCGCCTAACAGTGACCCGCGCACGGGATCTAAAATGAGTGTGTCGCTTAGCACAAACAGGGTACAATCAACAATTTATGCTGTTCGGGTCACTGTAAGCCGTCCTAAACGGCTTCAAACAGTTGCCCGCTTTGAAAAAAAATACCGGATGACTCCGCTGGTAGGTTTAACCATAAGTTTTTGAGAAGTTACACTGAATGGTATGGATAATTTTACGAAAAACTCAAAGCCTGGGATTTAAATTCGCAACGTGTCTAATCTTCATTTAAGTTTCACACCCCCCAATTGCGGTAAATTCGGCAAAAAGGGGCGTTTTTCAAGGGTCTCGGGGTGGGATTGGGCTATTCGATGTTTTGCGGCGGTGAAGACTGGAGATTAAAAAAAAGGTGCAGATCATGCCAGAATTATTTTCTGAAGAAGAGCAAAGAAAAAAAGCCATTTTCGACGGCATGGCGCCGAGGCGCCAGAAACACATTTTAAAAAAAGGGTATGACGATTGGGACCCGTTTCAGGAACCGAAAGATCCGATTGATATTCGCAAAGATAAAACGAAGCGGACATCCCAGATGCTCATTAGAGAGTTTCTACAGATCTGTAAATCAGAAGACTACAGCAATGAATATGGAAGGGGTGTGGTTGAAATTTGTATGGGAATAATCAATGAGGACGATCGCTTTCAGGGGATGTATGAATTTGCCTGTTGGTATAGAGATCTGCTGAAAAAGGAAGGCCACGAGTAATAAAGGCGCCAGACAGCAAGCGAGACCTTTGCAAAACGGCATTTTTTGCTCGATTTCTGCATCAGGCTCAAATTTTAATCCTCGAAATATTCAATATATTCCGATGGTTGATATTTTCATCTTCCTTGAACGCGAACGAAAATTACCATTTTTTAAAGGTCTCCAAGCAAGGATGAACGTTTAATAACCGTGTTGGCGAATAGGCGTATGATTAAATCCGTAATCCTCGAAACGGTCACTAATTCAGAAAAAAAGTTGACGCCTCGGGAGCTGGAAAAAATTCTGTTACAACGGCAACCCTCAGAGCGTTGTGACATAAAAACGGCGATCCGAGACTTGGTTTCAAAGGGTGACCTGGCCTATACTTATATATACGGTTGTTCATTTCTGGAGAGGTCATTTCATAAAGCTGTTCGAATTTCAAAAAAAATTGTACTCAAACCCCCGGAAATTTTTTACCGGGGCGAACCCGGCGACGTTGTAATACAAATACAGCAAGGGGCTTCCTTCGGAACCGGTCAGCATCCATCCACGCGATTGGCGCTAAGAGGGATCGAGCATGCCGTCCTGAATGAAGAATTAATTAAGAAAAAAAAAGAAACCAGCGCCCTGGACATCGGAACAGGTACGGGTGTTCTGGCGATCGCAGCGGTTTTACTCGGCCTAAACACCGCGGTTGGAATCGATATTGATCCTTGTGCAAGGGTGGAAGCCAGAGGCAATGTAAAGATTAACGAACTTGAAGATCGAGTCGAGATTGAGGACCAGCCGGTTGAAAATGTCAATGCTAAGTTTTCGCTTATCATCGCCAACCTGCGTTATCCAACCCTAAAAAGGCTGTGTAATTGTATTTTTGGGATCACCGCCGACAGGGGGGCTATTGTCCTATCAGGAATAAAAACCCATGAAATGAAAGCGCTTGTAGATAATTACAGCGCGAAGGGCTTAGAGGTTCGATGGCATGCAACAGAAAAAAGCTGGGCGGCATTACGCTTAAGAAAAAATTTAAAAGCGAGTCCTGCGTTTGTTAATCCGCGTTAAAAACCAGTTTTCCTCCGCAATACCCGGCAATAACGGCGGCTGACAACATAAGCAGATGAATAAAAAGAAACAGCCCGCGTCCGGCATACGATCCCATGGCGATATGGGGGTCGATCATGCGCCAGGCTACGATTATCAAGGATGTGAGCAAAACAACGGCGCCACAGGTCATCTTGGTAATAAAGAGTTTCGTCAGATTTCCTCCAAATCGCTTTTTCCAATCAATATACCCCGAAAACAATACCAGTGGCATGGCCAGCACGACAAAAATCGTGTTATACAAAGCCGCCAGGCCTAAACTCTCGAAATGAAAAAAAGCCGCTAAAAATATAAAAATTACGGCCACAGGAAGAACCCCATTGGGTATATGGACAGAAACCGGATGAGCATGGTGTTTGACCATTAACCCCGCTATCCGATCAAAGATGCTTTGAGGGCTTGACGTTCCGGCTTTTTCTGTCGGCGGTCTCTCTTCAGGCTTGGTCTGGGCCGGTTCTTCAACACTAACTTCGATAAATTTGCTTCGATCTGCGCCACATTGCGGGCATTTTTCAGGCGGTTCATCGCCAATATGGATGTATCCACAGACCGTACATTCCCATTTTTTCATCGGTGCGTTCCTTGAAAATCTAGGCAAAACGATTACATTTGTTCATGAAAGGGCGTGCCTAGAACATATTCTTCGTACTCCGTCGGACCCTCC
>JAFDFH010000291.1 GCA_019309945.1 Deltaproteobacteria bacterium | reverse complement strand
TCAAGGCTGACGGTTTGACCAATGTGGTTAGTTTTACCGCCACTTTCCCCAAGTAAAATATGTGCAGCAAGTCAAAATAACAGTATCCGTGTTCCAAGATACGTGTTCCGGAGCAACCCGGAACACGTATCCATAGAGGAAAGTAATGGTTCTCAGGAAATTTTTGTAACTCAAACCGAAAAGAATTTTTAGATAGTGTCCGTCCAGAAACAAGGATTTTTGTTCGAGATCAAGGCCTGCGAAAAATTTTACCACAGGCATATAGTTGATATTCCGAGGATAAAATTTTGAGCATAATGCAGAGATCGGGCAAAAAGACCGTTTCTGGATGGGCACTAGATAGGCAAAAAAGGCTTTTAAAAATGAGACTGAAGCATAGGCTTACATTAACACGTTTAACTTTTCTTGTTATCACCGCCTTTCTGATGGGCTGCGCGGGGGTGGTGCCAAAGCCTTCCCAGGTGAATTTTATACCTCCGGTGGTTACTTTAGATTCCGTGGAGGTGGTGCACTACTGGGGATGGTGGTATTTTTCAGACGATGTTAAGCCAACCCTGGGAAAGGCCGGTAATTATGGCGCTCCTCTTGATCTTGCATTTACCTTTAATATTGAGAACCCGAATCCTTACCCGGTAATGATGGAGGATCTCAGGTTTACGATTGCCTTTGAAGCCTTTGATCTTAACACGGTCAGCGCCGCAACAACCCAGTGGATACCGGCCGGTAAAAGCAAAAAATGGATAGGGGGCCGCTGGATACCGACGGGCAAAGTCAATCAGGTAAGGGTACAGGCTATGTTTGACGGGAGGCAGTCAATGTTGAACCTTCGTCAAACAGGCGGATTCAAATTACAGGAAAAGGGGATGGGCGCCGGTACCGCAGGAGCGTTTAAACAACTGGAAGCTTGGTGGAAAGGCGTCCCGGATTTCGCTTTCCCCATCCATGTGAAGGAGGGCGCTGCAATTTTCAGAGCAAATGGTCTGACGCAGGTAAGCACTTTTGGGGCTACATTTCCTTAGAAGTGATTTCAAATGCGCATGAGGTAATTTTTCTATGGGGCTATATGATTTTACATTTTATGATTTGATCAACCGCAACGCTGTATGTTTCGGGAACATGGCGGCCTGGTTTGAGGCTGACGACGGCAGGATCTTGACATTTCGCCAGTACAAGGAAAAGGTGGATCAACTGGCTTGCGGTTTGCAAAACTTCAATATTCAAACAGGGGATCGGATCGGTGTTCTGGGTAAAAACAGCCTTGAATATTTTCTCCTTTACGGGGCCGCCGCGGCAATCGGCGCCATCATACTGCCGATTAACTGGAGGCTTGCTGCGGATGAGATCTGCTTTAATCTGAATGATTGTGAGCCTAAAGTTCTCTTTGTAGATGATGAATATGAAGATGTCGTCAAAGGAATAAAAACCAATCTTGCATCAGTGGAAACGTATTTTAACCTCAAACCGGAAGAGGGTACCTTCCTTGATTTTGGCACCCTGATGGATACCACCGATGATTTCGATCCGGGAAATGTTTCCGCTTCATCTGACGATGGTTTTGTCATTATCCACACAGCGGCGGTGGCCGGAAGACCCCGAGGGGCTTTATTGAGTCATGGCAACCTGCTATGTGGGGCCGTACATTTGAATAGTTTTTTTAAGGTGACGCCGGAAGACGTTCATTTAAATCTTCTACCGCTTTTTCATGTGGGCGGACTTTTCATGGCCGTTAACAGCTTTCATGCAGGGGCTTTGAATGTCAATATGAGCAAATTTGATGCCGAACATGCGGTAACGCTCATTGAGGAAAAGAAGGTTTCCTTCATGTTCGAATTTTCGCCGATCCTTGCCGCTATTTTGGATCAACAGGAAAAAAGCGGTAAAGATATCCGGACCCTTCGAGCCGTGGCCGGTTTGGACACACCTGCAAACATCGAAAAATACCAGGAGGTGACCGGCGGAACCTTTTTCTGCCTGTACGGACAGACCGAGACATCGTGTGTGGTCACGTTTGGACGTTACAGTGACCGTCCGGGTTCGGCGGGTAGGACGGTCCCCCTCGCAGAGGTGCGACTTGTCGATGATTACGATCGCCCGGTGCCGGAAGGCCAGGTGGGTGAAATTACCGTGAAAGGACCGGTCGTCTTTAAGGGGTACTGGAATCTTCCGGAAGATAATGCGTATACATTTCGTGATGGATGGCATCATACCGGGGACCTGGGCCGTCTGGATGAGAGCGGTTTTCTCTGGTATGCGGGCCGTAAAGAGGATAAGGAGTTGATTAAACCGGGGGGCGAAAATGTCTATCCGGCTGAAGTCGAAAGGGTCATCCTCAAACATCCGGCGATTGAAGAAACGGTCGTTTTCGGGGTGCCCGATGCCAAATGGAAAGAGGGCATCAAAGCAGTCTGTCTGCTAAAGGCGGAACATACGCTTGAGCCACAAGAGCTGATTGATTTTGTTGCCGCACGGATTGCCAGGTACAAGAAGCCCAAATATGTGGAGTTTGTAGACGATTTTCCTCTTCGTGAAGATCGTACGCCTGATCGGAAAAAAATCAAGGAATTGTACGGAGAGCCTCAGGAGTCGTAGTAATGTAGTAGATTGATTTTATAAGGAGCACAAGATGGTAAGAACAGAAATATCTCTTTTTATGAAAAATGTTCCCGGCGAACTCGGAAAATTGGCCCGGCTTTTCGGAAACGAGGGGATCAATATTGATGCGCTAACCATCCAAGACGCGTCCAGTTACGTCCAGGACCTTTTCAAAGCAAGGGGCCGGTCGTTAAAGCGGATCGCCTCGGTTGCCAGTTACAATTCCATGCGCAAGGATTCCGTGGAATTCGCTTTGATACGACTTCTTGTTGATTACACCGACAAGGCTGTCGACCTGTTGTCAAAAAATGAGTATATCTTCGACATCATGCCGGTCATTGCCGTAGAACTCGAAAACAAACCGGGGACCCTGGCGGAAATTACGACAAAATTCGGAGAAGAGGGCATTAACATCAACTATGTCTACGGGTCCGTTGCTTCACCGGACGAAAAATGCCTGTTTGTCTTCTGTCCGGAAGACATTGAACTGGCGGCGAGTATATTTAAAGACGACTGAGTCTACTTAGTGCCCATCCAGAAACGGTCTTTTTGCCCGATCTCTGCGTTATGCTCAAAATTTTATCCTCGGAATATCAACTATATGCCTGCGGTAAAATTTTTCGCAGGTCTTGATCTCGAACAAAAATCCTCGTTTCTGGACGGACACTACTTAGGGAAGATAGGCACGTTGATAAAATAGTAAGTTGATGAGCGCCGAATGATGTGAAGGTAATGCTTTATGGCAAGACAGGCTACCCTTAGACGCGCCTGGTGTTTTGCATCACATTATAATCCGGGAAACAGAGGGGCAAGAGATATTAATAACCGATAGAAATTTATTCAGTGCCTGTTCCATCACCGAATAGATATGTTACGAAAGCCTTTTTATAATTCTTTTAGCGAGGCCATCTTCTATTTCAGTATGCCTTGGGATAGGTTGGCTTTTTCCTGATCGAGGATTTTTATACCAATCATGATTAGCGCCATGGCGTATAAAAATACAACCGTTTGACTTAATTGTTTTAATCAACTGTTTTCTTTTTAAATTGCCACTTCCAGCAGATTAAAAGGTTCTGCATCAGGCACCAAACCTTTTTGAATGTCATTATAAATATCTATTAAATTTTCTTTTAATTCATCTATTGTTTTACCTTGGCTTTCATAATCGGGATACTCTTGTATATGCCCGATAAACCATTCTTCTTCTTTTTTATAGACAATATTTATTTTCATGACTATCTCCTTTGCTCACCTGTTCGATGATGCTCTTGGTCCTGAGGGAACATAGGATGTCCCCCTTTATGCCCTAATGTAAAATCTTATCCTGGAATGGAAACCGGAGCGGCTTCGCCGATAAATGCCATGGTCTCTTCGTATTTTCCTCTGAGATCGACATGTGCATCTTCGATCTCCTTTTTCTGGGTACCCCAATCACTTGGGCACTCGACTTCCAAAT
>JAFDFH010000290.1 GCA_019309945.1 Deltaproteobacteria bacterium | reverse complement strand
AGCAGGAAAAAGATCTTATTATCACTTCCAATGGACGACCGGTCGCTATACTGACCGGAGTAAACGAGGAGACTTTTAGTGAAGAACTGGATGCCATCCAGAGGGCAAGAGCATTAAGAGCACTGGATAGTATCCATAAGGCTTCGGTATTAAAAGGGACGAATCGGATAACTGACAATGAAATTCAATCCGAAATTAGCGCAGTTCGAAAAGAGAAAGAACTTTGAAGATTGTTCTTGATACAAACGTTCTTGTGTCTGCATTTCTGAAACCCCGCAGCAAACCGGCACGAATTATGCGTCTGGTGCTTCAGGGCGACATCGAAATTGTCGGCAACGAATCTATTTTCGCAGAATACCTGGATGTGCTGAAAAGACCTAAATTTAATCTAAACCCGGATAAGGTCCAAACGATACTGCAACTTATTCGCTCAAAAGGAATAAATGCGCCTGCTTTAGCCGAATCTTTCGATCTTCCTGACAGCAGTGATGAATCCTTTTTAGAGGCGGCCCTGGCGGCCGGGGCCGATGTCATCATTACCGGCAATAAAAAACATTTCCCTCAAAGGGCCTGCAAAGGACAGAAAGTGGTGAACCCAACCGAATTTTTGCAGTTATTGGTCAAATAGAAAGTTCTTCAAATTTCACAGATGAAAACAATCCTCCTAATTTTTAATAATTTTAATCCGCCGATTACGCCGATTACGCCGATTTCACAGATTTCAAAATCTCTAATTCCTAACCCGGATAAACCGGAACCAAAAATATTTGCCACCAAGGCACAAAGACACGAAGGATTTTTTTTTGTTATTCTTTCTTAGTGTCTTGGTGGCTTTGTGGCGAAAATATTTTGTTAGATAAATCCTTCGCAAACATGATGTGATTTCAATAAATAGGTACTGAGGAGGTGCAGATGAAACTTTCGCGAGAAGCGATCAAAACGGCTATGGTTCAATGGGAATCGGCCTGGAACGAACACGACATTGACGGGGTAATGTCGCTTTTTCACGAGGATGTCTTTTTTGATCACTGGCATGGTACAACGGTAAAGGGTAAGGCGGCACTGCGTCAGGCATGGGCTCCCTGGTTGGCAAATCACGGTGAATTTCGGTTCACAACAGAGGATCTGTTTATCGATGAAGTCGAACAGAAGGTCCTTTACCGATGGCTTTTCGAATGGCCGTCACTCGAAAGAGGCTTTGAGGGAAAGCCTGAAAAGCGACGGGGGGTCGATGTGATTTATTTCCAGGACGGCAAGATTATCCAAAAATTGACCTACTCAAAGACAACGGTCGAAATTGATGGGAAGCGAGTTCGATTTTTTGCCAAGTCTGAGTAATTATCCTGTTTTTCCCATCCTGCTATTTCCCAATAAATTTCGGCTTCCGTTTTTCTATAAACGCCGTAATCCCTTCTCTGGCATCCTGTGTGGCCGCCATCAATCGCTGATACTTGGCCTCATCCTCAAGATAGCCGCGAAGCCTGGGAATAGTTTCCCGGTTGAGAAGCGCTTTTCCCGCGGCAATTGCCCTTGGGGGTTTTTCGGCCAGTTCCCGTGCAAATTCTCGCACCTTTTCCAATAGATCCTCAGGTGGTACAACGCAATTATAGAGTCCCAGGTCCAGAGCTTCCTGAGCGCTCAAAATCTTGCCGGTAAAGAAGATTTCAGCGGCCCGTTGGTAACCGATACGCCCCTGAAGGAAAAAAGTCCCCCCACCATCCGGGATCAGCCCGATATTGATGAAATTTTCGGCCAGCCGGGCCTTTTCGGAGGCGATGATAATATCGCAGGCCAGCGCAAAATTAGCACCGGCCCCTGCAGCCACGCCGTTCAACACCGCCACAACCGGTTTGGGAACTTGACGAATGGTAACAACCAGACGGTTTACAAGCTTCATTATATCACTATCTTCGATCTGTTCTAGATGTATTCCGAGTAATTCATCAACCCCTTTCACATCCGCACCTGCACAGAACACGCGACCTTCGCCGGTTAAAATCACCACGCGAATCTCATCGTCAAGGGCGGCCGTCTCAAATGCGGTGATCAGTTCTCTCAACATGACGATATTGAAGGTATTCATGTTGTCCGGACGGTTCAAAGTAATGGTCCCTATACGATCGGATTTCTCAAATCGTATGGTCGTAAACTCCATATCCGATCTCCTTTCGATGCTTAAGTGAGACCTTTGAAAAATGCTTAATTTTATTCAAGGTCAAGGAAGGCAATCCGCCTGAGGGGGATTAACCGCAGGAATAGATAAAGTATTTCGAGGATTAAAATTTGAGCCTGACGCAGGAATTGGGCAAAAGAGAATTTTATTCAAAGGTCTCAGCGTATTACCAAGACATCCCCTCTTTTCTGCGCACTTCCCGATAGTGGTCCATTGTTTCGACAAATGCCTCCAGCTTTGAAAGTGCCTCCGCTTCATTAAATACACGCAAGTCAACAATGTCCCCTTCGACAACCACCCCCGGAACTTTAACATGTTCCTCCAACATATCTTTCAAAGTCAACAGCGTATATGTTGCCGGACGGCATGACATGAGGGGATGGCAAAGCAACCCATCGGCCCGATATTCAGGAGCAGCCTCCAAAAATGCCAATACATAAGAGGCTGCTTCAATACCGAGGTCAGGGGAAGCCTCAACAACATCGGTCCATTTTCGATAAGTAAGGCGCGCAATGAGTTCCAGCGGGTCTGTAACACCATTTAATTCCTCTTCCGGAATGGGGATGGGCGCATGATACCCCCAGCTTTCATAAACCATCGCGATTCCGAATTTTTCTGCCAGTCTATCGAAAAAGCCGAGACTGTGCCACGGGGGAAGCTCACAAAATATCATCCTGTATTTCTCATCTGGAACAGCCGCGATCTTATTATCAACTCTGTATTTTACCTCGTCATACACTTTTTTATAAAATTCGTAGGCTTCCGGGTCATATGGCATATATAAATGGGGAATCATAATGGACCAGAAATCCTGGGCAACCATCGGTGAAGGCACGGCTTTTCGCAACAGGTCCACCTCATGGGCCAGATGAAGCGTTTTAAAGGTTTGATCCACAATTTCTTCCAGCCGGTCCCAATCCATTTTCTTATCAAGTAGTTTTTCTAAAAAGGAGACGAATTCTTTGAGGTGATCGGTGATAAACCGTATCGTTTTTTCTTTATGTCCGGGCAATTTAAATTCCTGAACGCCGGGATAGGGGATTTCGAGGGTCCATTGGGGTACATCCATATACCGCCCCAGGGCCTGAAACCATTTATAACGGGCATCACAAACCGCGCCGGAACTTAAAAGCAGTGTCGGTTTCGGCATACCACCGGCCGGGGCATCCGGCGGCACCTGCATATCATTTTCCGCCATCATGCTGGCATAACCAAAGCAATTTCGGGCATATCCGCAAAGGGTGGATGGGAACCCCTCAGCGTCACTGCGTTCCAGATAGGGCTCCGCGAGACGTAGGGCGGCACAGAAGGCCCCGTAATTTTCCGGAAAGACCAGCTCGATTCCCATGGCACTGGCAATCAATTCGCCCTCGTACCAGGTCACCATAGACCACCCGACGGGACGGCCTTCCTGGCCGGCTTTGTATGCGTTTTTTAACATTTTTTTGCCAAAATAACCGGCCTCTTTGGCCGTCTCCATGCTTTTGGCGGCCCTGGTTTTCTCTTTTTCTGCATCCATTGCTAGCAATCCTTTTCCTTGAATTACCCACGCCTGGGGCGTGGTAAGTTAAGGTTATGTTATCATGTAATGTATCGCAGGAGGATCATTGAAAAACGTTTGGACTGGAGGATTTTGGCCAATTTTATAATATCCGGCGGGACGGTGTACGCCTTTTTCGAAGGTCTCACGTTATGTTCAGGCACTAAGTATTTAAAATTTAATTGTCTCTTTCAGCAGCAATTAAGGCCGCTCCAATGGCACCGGTGATCAATGGTTCCTCGGGCACAAGTAAACGCTGGCCCATCTTTGCTTCCATGACCTTTACCAGTCCACCATCTTTGGCCCCCCCGCCGGTAATGACATAATCCCCTTCAAG
>JAFDFH010000553.1 GCA_019309945.1 Deltaproteobacteria bacterium | reverse complement strand
AAGATATGGCGGTTTGAGTGTGTTAAATTATATGGTCACATCAAACCATGTCCACCTGCTTGCATTTGATAATGGAGGCCGGAATGTCATCCCAGATTCAATAAAGTTGGTAGCCGGCAGAACCGGCCAGGAATACAACGTCCGCAAAAAAAGGAAGGGTGCATTTTGGGAGGATCGTTATCATGCTACTGCTGTATCAAGTGACCGTCACCTGATTCAATGCATTGTATATATTGGTTTGAACATGGTGCGTGCCAGCGTTGTCAGTCATCCATCGGAATGGAATTTTGGCGGGTATAATGAAATCCAGAAGCCTCGTCAAAGGTATGCTTTAATAGATTACAAACGTTTGATGGATCTTTTGCATATCTCAACTGTTGATGATCTCAGAAACTCTCACAAAAAGTGGGTTGAAGAAATTCTCAAGACACAAAATTATGTTCGAGAGAGCAAATGGTCTCAAAGCATTGCTGCTTGCCCTGTTAAATCTCTGTTTTTATTTAACTGGGGTTGGAAGTAAGAGTTTTGTCGAAGGCATAAAAGAAAAACTCGGCATTAGGGCAAGGGGCCGCAAGGTAGCGGATTCGAAAGATTTGTATCATCTTCGTGAAGCGCAGGCTGCTTACAATAGCAATTTTACCCCTGAAAAGGGCGTTTTAAGCGCCGTAGATTCAAATAATAAGTGCAACGTTATTCTTGTTGTTGATATCCCGGTTATTGAGACGCTCCATGGCATGATCAATACTCTTATCATCGATTTTTCGAAAGTCCATTTTTTTAGGAAAGTATTGGCGTAAAAGTCCATTGGTATTTTCATTCAAGCCCCGCTCCCAAGCATGATAAGGGTGAGCAAAATAGACGTCAGCTTTTAAGCTCTTTGATATTTTTTTGTGCTGGGTGAACTCTTTGCCGTTGTCGGCTGTAATGGTTAGCACGTTGTCTTTGTACGGTCGCAGCAACTGAGCTATCGCTTTTGCCATTTGCTCCGACTGCCTGTCGGGAACGCGCTTTATCAGGGTCAGTTTTGATTTACGTTCCACAACGGTGATCAAATACCCTTTACTGTTTTTGCCAGTAATCGTGTCAATCTCCCAGTCACCAATACGGGCCTTGGCGTCCACAATAGGCGGTCGTAAATCAATACTTACCTGGTCTTTTATCCGACCACGGCGCTGTTTGGTGCCGTAACGCTTTCTGTTTTTTCGGCTTGATTGCCGAAGGTGTTTGTAAAGAGTGCCGCCATGCTTTTTATCAGACCAGATATGTTTGTAGATCGTTTCATGGCTGATTGGCCAGAAATCCCGCTACCTGCTCTGGGCTAAAGTCTTGGCGAATATAGTAGCCGATCAATTCAATCATAACAGGTGTCATTTTGATACGCTTGGCAGCAGAAAAGCGACGTGCCAAGGCTCTTTCGTGAGCCTGGCGAGGGCGATACCCTTTGTGGCCCCGATTGCGCCGGATCTCGCGGCTGACAGTCGACTTGTGAACTCCTAAGCGTCGAGCAACGCCCGATAATGAATATCCTGCTTTCAAATAAATACGAATGTGATAACGATGATATTGAGTTAACTGCTTATACATGCCCATAAGTGCTCCTTTCACTTGGCGGTAGAAGGATCACTTAATGTATAGCAGTTAACTCATCCTTTCACCACCAAACAGTGTTGCACTTATGAGTTGAATTCACACGCTAAAAACACCTATTTTTGGAACGTTAATCAATAAATATCAATAAGTTCGCGTGGCCCGACCCCAATTGCGATTGCAGTTAGAAGGTAAATTAGAATATGGAAATACCGTTACTATATGACATTGTAGTTATATTTGGACTGGCTATTACGGTACTCTTTATATGCCATCGATTTCGCGTGCCGGCAGTTGTGGGGTTCCTACTCACGGGGATATTAGTCGGGCCGTACGGTTTTGGGCTGGTAAAGGCAGTTCATGAAGTTGAAATTTTAGCTGAAATCGGTATTGTATTATTACTTTTTACCATCGGAATCGAGTTCTCACTTGAAAAGCTGTTGCAAATCAGGAAGTCCGTCCTGATGGGCGGCTCGCTTCAGGTGTTGCTGACCTTTGGAGCTACTTTTTTAATAGCCAGGCGGTTTGGCCAAGCTTTTGGTGAGGCGGTCTTCATCGGATTTCTCGTAGCCCTGAGCAGCACAGCGATTGTACTCAAACTAATCCAGGAAAGAGCCGAAGTTGATAGTCCACACGGGCGTACGACTCTTGGCATCCTGATCTTCCAGGATATTATTATTGTTCCTATGATCTTGGTCACCCCGCTACTGGCTGGTGCAACAGGGAATTTAGGTGAATCCGTCCTCGTTCTTCTGGCCAAAGGAATCGGTATAATCCTGCTGGTGATGGTCAGCACTAAATGGATTGTGCCTCAAGTATTGTATCAAGTCACAAAAACACGCAATCAAGAAATTTTTTTATTAAGCGTGGTTGTAATATGCCTTAGTGTTGCGTGGCTAACTTCCAAGGCAGGGCTATCCCTTGCCCTGGGTGCGTTTTTAGCAGGATTGATCATTTCCGAATCTGAATACAGCCA
>JAFDFH010000289.1 GCA_019309945.1 Deltaproteobacteria bacterium | reverse complement strand
TATGCTCCTCCTTTGATTCTTGATTACCAACCAACTTACTGTAACTGGAATCAATAAGGAGTATAGCCTTTTTTATTTGAACTCAAGGCTTACTGCAATATAGCAAGCTGTCCAATATAAAAATTACAATTAAGCCAACCCACAAATTCTTATGACGATCCAAAAAAAAATTGCCATTTCATTCAGATAATGCAATAATTTCAGGCATGTGAAAAATCCGGGTTATAACCCTTCGAGAAGGGCTTTGATATGGCGTCACGCAAGGGAAAAATCGTTCTTATGGGCTCCGGTGAGCTCACCGCCACAATGGTGGAGATCCACAAAAAAATGCTTGCCGGATTGCCTGAACATCCGAATGCCGTTTTTCTGGACACCCCGGCCGGGTTCCAGATGAATGTGGATGAGATCTCCAGCAAGGCGGTTGGCTATTTCCAAAAGCACGTTCAGCAAACGCTGACCGTTGCCTCGTACAAATCCTCGGAGAGTACGACGGAATTTGAAGCCGAGACGGCATTTCATTTGCTCAGAAACGCCAATTTTGTGCTTGTCGGACCGGGCAGCCCCACCTACACGGTTCGTCAACTTGAAGAAACCCCTATCCCTGATATTTTCGATAAAATGATTCAATCCGGCGGGTGTATGGTGGCGGCCAGCGCAGCCGCCCTGACCATGGGTCGCTACACGCTTCCGGTGTACGAGATATACAAGGTTGGACAGGACCTTCACTGGGTTGCCGGGTTCGACATTTTATCTTCATTCGGATTTAACCTGGTGGTCGTCCCGCACTGGAACAATGCCGAAGGCGGCACCCACGACACCCGGTTCTGTTTTATGGGCGAGCCCCGCTTTCAGAGACTTGAGGCGCTTTTACCGGATGATGTAAAAATACTGGGCATCGATGAGCACACCGCCTGCATCATCGACCTGGAAACTGGACAGATGGATATCGAGGGCGCCGGCGGTGTGACCCTCCGGGAAATGGGACGTGAAATAAAATTCGGCAAGGGAGAACAGATACCGCTTGAGGCACTGGTTGAGGGCCTGGGGCAACGTGAATGGAAACCGAAAGGAATTGATGCAGATGCACAAATCGAGGGTCCGGGTGATTCAAAAACCAATTTGCGCGAAAAAGTCCACGCTATCGACTCGTCTTTTCGGGAGGGTATGGAGAACCATGACCCACAGGAGATAATCAGCGCCCTGCTAAAGCTGGACAGTACGATCTGGCAGGCTCAGAAAGAATTGGAGAATGAAGCGTATATTTCTGAAGCGCGTGAAATCCTGAGAGATGCAATCGTACTTCTGGGAGCGAAAACGGTTCCTTCCTCCCGAAGCATTGAAGCTACCATGGCACCTCTGATTGACCGATTACTTCAGTTAAGGGAACAGTTCAGGAAAGAAGAAAAATGGTCTGACGCCGACCGCATCCGGGATGCCCTTCAAGACGCCGACATCTTTATAGAGGACACCGAAGACGGGTTTCGCTGGCGAATAATCGATAAAAACCCTTAACCCGGATATTTCATGAAAATTATAGAAATCAAAACAGAATCCTTTGAAGGCTTCGAGTCTCTTTTGGACAACAAAGAAACCGGGTTGAACTGGAATTGTTTATTTGTCCTTCCGGTATGGCTTAAAGCGTGGTGGGAAATCTTTGGGGACCATAAAGCTCCTGAGATCATGGCGGGATATCAGAATGGAAAATTAATTGGGATTGCACCGTTGCGTGTGGAAGAAGAAACCGCACGGTTTATTGGCGGAGAAGATGTTTGCGACTACCAGGATGCGATTCTCTCTCCGGAGCCGCACCCGGATTTTTTTAAGACCCTTCTATCGCATCTGAAAACAAGCGGTGTACGTTATCTTGAATTGGGCGATCTCAGGCCTGAATCCCGCCTGCTTCGCGAAATGCCAGAACTGGCAGCGCGTATGGGATATACCGTTTGCAGTGATCAAGCGGCTTTCAGCTATGAAATCCCATTGCCGAAAACCTGGGAGTCTTATCTGCAGATGCTCAACGGCAAACAGCGACATGAAATTCGTCGTAAAACAAGGCGGTTAAACGAGGCAGGTAATATCCGCTTCAGAGTCATGAGCAGACCGGACGAGATCTCCGAAGCCATGAACCTCTTTTTTTCCATGTTCAGGGCCAGTCGGCCGGATAAAACCGAATTTCTAACAGACCAAATGGCGTCCTTCTTTCTTTTGGTGGCCAAAAGAATGGCCCGGCACGGGTTTTTAAGAATGTTGTTTTTAGAGATCGATCAGGTTCCGGCCGCAGGCGTGATGTGTTTTGATTTCAACGATACGGTTTATCTTTATAACAATGGATTTAATCCCCGGTTCGGCAATCTGAGTGTGGGTCTGCTCGGTAAAGTATACAGCATCAGGGACAGCATTGAGCGCGGCAGGCGTACATATGATTTGTTGAAGGGTGATGAAGCGTATAAAAAACGATTGGGAGGCACGCCCGTTCCGCTGTACCGTTTAAAGATCGATCTCGAAAGGTGATGCCACAGGAAACCCTATCGCTGCACCCTTGACGCCCTGGATCTTCAGCACCCTCGATTTTTGCTCAATCAGGGTTACAAAGGCAGGGTTAAAAAAATAAGGAGAGAAAAATCGTTTGAAATATCAATCCGCTTCGCTCAATATCGCCATGCTCAGTATCCATTCGAGTCCCGTTGGCGAATTGGGCACCCGGGATACGGGCGGCATGAGCGTTTATATCCGGGAACTGGCGAAAACACTCGGCGGTTGGGGTCACCGGGTTGACGTTTTCACCGGTCGCAGTGATGGTAAAAAGGGTCCGGTATTCGATGCATATGACAACGTTCGCATCATCCATTTGGCCGGAGGGGCCAACGGGAATGTAGAAAAATCTTCTCTGTATGAACACCTGCCACAATTCTACCTGGACCTTGAATCATTTCGAAACAGGGAAAAAATAAAATATGATATCATCCACAGTCACTACTGGCTGTCCGGGTTATTAGGCAGCCAAGCCCGGTTATCCTGGGGGGCCTGCCTGATTCACACCTTTCATACCATCGGCGCCGTGAAAAACCATGTCTGCCCGGGGGAAAATGAATCCGAATTGCGGCTGTCAGAGGAAGAGCGGCTCGGGAAGCTGTGTGATCTCATTATTGTCCCCACCGAAAAGGAAAGGGATTATTTAACTCGATTTTACGAAACGCCCCGGGATAAAGTACGGGTTATTCCGTGCGGCGTAAATCTTGAACGATTCAAACCCGTGGACAAAATTGCCGCCCGTCAGGAACTGGGGATGCGTTTGGAAGACCGCGTTGTACTTTATGTGGGACGGCAGGCCCCCGTTAAAGGGCTTGACCGCCTGCTCGAGGCCTTCAGCCATCTGACGCACCATCCGCATCTTAGGCTGGTCCTGGTGGGCGGGGACGAGGAAGCGTCCCCTATGTATCAGCAGTTACGGTCCGGGGCAACGGCGTTGAATATCCAAAAAAACCTGGTTTTTACCGGAAGGGTCGATCAAAAAGTGTTGCCCCTGTATTACAGTGCCGCGGATGTTCTTGCCGTACCTTCATATTACGAAAGCTTTGGCCTGGTAGCGCTTGAAGCCCTGGCATGCGGTACACCTGTGGTGACCACACCGGTCGGCGATATGGCGAACATTATTAAAGATGGCGTCACAGGCTATGTGGCCCTTGATCCGGCCCCAGGGTCTTTTGCAGAATGCATCGAAACTGCTTTGACGACGCAGGAGACAAACGGTTTCTCACCCGGACGGGTCCGGGCATCCGTGACCGAATTTGCGTGGGAAGTGATGGCATCGAAGGTGCTCGAGGCCTACCGGGCGGTGGTACACCGCTAACAAAAATATTATTGAACCGGCAATTAAATATACAAACCATGCCCTTTCATCTGTCATTCCCGCGAAAGCGGGAATCCAGGAAATACAACGGGTTATGGATAGCGCCTGGGCTTCACTATGTGCCCGGTTCTCCGCCTCGTGCAGCCTGCCCCGGTGCAAACGGGGGGCCGGAATGACGGTTTTTTAATTGCGGGGTTAATATTACGCTAGCGAAG
>JAFDFH010000288.1 GCA_019309945.1 Deltaproteobacteria bacterium | reverse complement strand
ACTCGAATCCTTGAATCCTTGACCCCTTGTATCCTCTGGGTCATACCTGCTCAATTGGAGATAACCCACTTATTTTGCCTTAATTAACTACAACTAATCGGGAGATGATCCATATTTAAAACGAAAACTAACCGGGAGAAGAACCAAAAAGAAAAATATTTTAAAGAATTTTAGGAAACTAAATGGACCCAAAAAATATTTTTGATGAGTGGTCTAAAAAGTATGACCAATGGTTTGAAACGCCTATCGGTAAATTGATTAAAAAATTTGAGAACACGCTCATCCTTGAAATGCTGAAGCCCAAAGGTGGTGAGAAGATATTAGACCCTGGCTGCGGTACGGGAATATTTACCGATGATGTGCTGAAAACGGGCGCTCAGGTCGTAGGGCTTGAACTGTCAATGCCCATGCTCTTAGGGGCAAGCAAAAAACGAATGGATTACCCCCTCTACCTGGTTCAAGGTGACATGCGAGCGCTTCCCTTTGATAAAGATACCTTTGACAAAACGATCTCTGTTACCGCCATTGAATTTATTGAAGACGCCAGGGGTGCGATTGAGGAATTGTTTCGCGTGACCCGGCCGGGTGGCTGTATTGTCGTTGCTACCCTGAACCGTCTCAGTCCGTGGGCGTCCCGCAGGGCTGAGGCCGCTAAAAAAGATCACCCCATTTTTAAACATGTATTCTTTAGGTCTCCAGAAGATATGCTTGCGCTTGCATCCTCAGCGGGGGTTTTCAAAACAGCCGTTCATTTTCAGAAAGATGATGACCCTGAAGAAGCCGAAGTCACCGAATGCGCCTGCCGGAACAGAGGGCTGGAGACCGGGGCTTTCCTGGTGGTTCGATGGATCAAACCTAACCCGGAGAAGCTGGAATCCATGTAAGAGTTGGGGCTTGGTGGTTCAAGCGGTTGATGAATTCGTAAAAAGTAACGTTAATGGCTAAGTAAAAAGGCCCATATACAAGGCTACGAGGGTATTCTGATAATCCTTCAGATATCTTTCAAAAGTCGATTGGCCGGTGAATTTTCCATAGCCTCGCTAAATTGTTTCAATGCATCGGACAAAACCATCAACCCTTCAGTTTTGGCAACGGGGATGGCGTCGATTCCATTATTTTCGATTGCTTCCAAAATGCTTCTTATGGTGATTCCATTGATATCGCGAGCCGGTTGATAGCCGAAATTTTGGTCCTCAATTGTCCTTGTTTCAATAAACAGACCACTTTCAACAAGATCATAGAGTATCTGGTGCATCAACCGAATTGGAATTTCAAGTCGCTTTGAGATCTGCGAATCGGTTAATGGGATTTCCCCCTTTGAAAAATTTCGTATCAATAAATGGGCCACATGCAACGTGAGCAGTTTTTTAAAGGCCGGACTCACTTTTAGGCTATCGGGTTCATAGTGATAGGTGCCGACATTCTGATTGGCAAATGAAAGTTCGGCACCGAACAACGCAATCCACCAACTGATCTGTACCCATATTAAAAACAGCGGCAAAGCGGCAAAACTTCCATATATGGCGTTATATCTCGAAACCCCTATTTGAAAATCAAGATAGAGCATTTGGGAAATCTGGTAAATGGTGCCGGCAACAACACCGCCAATAATGCCGGCTTTCAAGCTAACTTTCGTATTCGGCATAACGACGTAAATTCCCGTAAAAAGTATCCAGATGAGTACATAGGGAATGATTTTCAGGCTGAAAAAGATCAGCGGGCTGATCATGCCTAACAGCCTAACATTATTTGTTATCTCGGTAACCTGAGTGGTTATGAACACCGTAGTGCTGCTGGACATGAGGATAAGCAACGGGCTGATCAACATGAAAGCAAGATAGTCACTGAATTTCCTGCCCCAGGTACGATGCGTTTTTATCTCCCAGATGTCATTCAAAGAGGCTTCAATATGACTGAGGACTTTGATCACGGCCCAAAAAAGGATAACCAGGCCGATACCGGCGATGATGCCGCCCTTGGTAACTTCAAGGAGGGATTCGGCAAATCCGATTACCTTGCTCAGCAACTCTTGCTGCCCGGGGAATCTTTCAAAGAGATTTTCTTTGAGCATCTTTTCAAAACCAAACCCCTTGGCAACTCCGAAGAATAATGCTACCACCGGAACAATGGCAAGCAGTGTATAAAACGTCAGCGATGATGCCCGGAAAAAACATTTGTCTTCGTCAAAGCCGCGCAGGGTGAGAATAATGATCCTGAGCTGTTTAATAACAAAAGATTTGCCGAAGGGAAGATCTTTAAGTCGAATACGCCAGATATCGATTGCGAAAAAATCAATCACTCTGGTGATCCAATCCTGAATATTATGAATTGAAAATTTTTTCACGTTTCTTACCTAACCCGGACAATCCGGAACCAAAAATATTTGCCACCAAGACACAAAAACACGAAGGATTTTATTTTTTTACTCGTTCTTCGTGCCTTGGTGCCTCAGTGGCGAGAAAAAAGTTTTGCTACTCCTCTCTCATCCTCCAATAATACCTACAACCGCACCTGTCATGCAAGTTGCAAGTGTGCCTGCCACGATGGATCGAAAGCCCAGGGCAACAATTTCATCTCGTCTTCCCGGTGCCATGGTCCCCATACCTCCTATCATGATCCCGAGACTTCCGGGATTAGCAAAACCGCACATGGCGTAAGTCATAATCAGCATGCTTCGCGGGCTCAGTGAACCTTCCGAAAGACGACTCATGTCAAGATAGGCAACGAACTCGTTTAGGATCGTTTTGGTTCCCATGAGTGCACCTGCAGTCTTAGCCTCGGACCAGGGGACGCCCATGAGCCAAACTATGGGAGCCATCAGGGTTCCTAAAATTCTTTGCAAGGTAATCGACTTCCCTCCGATTTGGGGGAAAATTGCAAGCATCAGATTAACAAGATGTACCAAAGCCACAAGAACGACGAGCATGGCAACGATATTTATAAGAAGTTGTACGCCCTGAATGGTTCCTTTGGTTATCGCATCCATGGAACTTGAAGCTTTTTCAGGGGAAACCATTTCGCCTGAGGTCATTTGTTCTGTTTCCGGTATCATTATTTTAGAAATTGTAATCGCTGCCGGAACACTGATTACGGAAGCTGCCAGAATGTGACCCATAATATCCGGAATACTGTTACTAAGAATGCTGGCATAAAGAACCATGACCGTTCCTGCGATGGTTGCCATTCCGCATGTCATGAGCGTAAAAAGCTCACTTCTGGTCATAAACTGAAGATATGGACGTATGAAAAGCGGTGATTCCACCATTCCTACAAATATATTCGCCGAAACACCCAGGCCTTCGGTTCCTCCAAGACCCATCGTTTTCTGTAGACACCAGGAAAAGGCTTTAACCACAAGCGGAAGAATTTTCCAGTAAAACAAGAGTGCGGAGAGTGCGCTCATCAATAAAATAAGAGGAAGCGCCTTGAATGCCAGGATAAAACTAGACCCTGGGAATTTCTCGTCAAAGGGAAGGGCTCCTCCGCCAAGATAACCGAACACCATTGATGTTCCAGCGGTTGTTGACTCTTCAAGAGCCATGACAAGACGATTTAAAAATAGAAAAAAATCCCTGAATAGCGGAAGCTTTAAAAGAACAAACCCTATTGCAAGCTGTATTGCTAAACCGATGACGACAGTTTTGAAACTGATTTTTTTGGGGTTTTCACTTATAATGTATGCTAAAATCGCAAATGCCGCCAATCCCGCACAGCTTTGAATTATCATTTTTTTCCTTTTATCGCTGTAAACTCAAGAAATGAAGGAATTTATTTGGATTTTAACTCCCTTACAATCCTTAAATGACAGGTGTCAAGGAGATAATCAGTTTCTCCAAAATGTGAATCGCTGATAGCAGCAATCACCTTATTTTCTTGATTGTCCAAAGGCCACCTTGTTAAACAGGATGAACGGCCGAACCTAAATAGTGTCCGTCCAGAAACGAGGATTTTTGTTCGAGATCAATGCCTGCGAAAAATTTTACCGCAGGCATATAGTTGATATTCCGAGGATAAAATTTTGAGCATAACGCAGAGATCGGGCAAAAAGACCGTTTCTGGATGGGCACTAAATAGGG
>JAFDFH010000287.1 GCA_019309945.1 Deltaproteobacteria bacterium | reverse complement strand
ACCATTGTCCTTTTCTGGTTTAGCGTAGCGGTTTTTGCCCCGTTGTTTACCCCATACACCCCCCTGGAGCAGGACTGGAAGGCCCCCAATCAAGGCCCCTCCCGTGAGCACATCCTGGGAACCGATGAGCTAGGACGGGATTTATGGGCCCGGTTGATCTACGGCGCCAGGGTGGTTCTGGTGCTGATGCCCATAACCGAGAAGTTTTGGATTCCGGGCGGCACGGCTATATGGGGTGTGATTGTAGCACTCATGGCCGGCACGACCCTCGGCCTGATCGGCGGTTACCACGGGGGCTGGATCGATGAGATCATCATGCGTCTGCTCGACGCCATGATGGCCGTTCCCATCATCCTGCTCTACCTGATTATTATGGCGGCCCTGGGGGCTTCGGCCATTAATGTCGTCATTGCCATGACCATCGTGGGCACACCGGGAATTGCCCGCCTGGTCCGCAGTCTGACCCTGGACATACGCACCCGGGAGTACATTCGAGCCGCGGAGACGCGCGCAGAGAGCCCCTGGTACATCATGTTCGTTGAAATTCTTCCCAATGCACGTGGTCCCATCATCATCGACGCAATGCTGCGCGTCGGTTATGCCATCTTTGCCATGGGAACCCTCGGGTTTCTGGGGTTAGGTATTCCGCCCCCGTCCCCGGACTGGGGGAGCATGGTGGCCAAAGGCCGCGAGTTCATCCTCACCGGGAGCCCCTGGGCGGCCCTGTGGCCATCGCTGGCGATTGCCTCTCTGGTTGTGGGTTTGAATCTCCTGGCCGACGGGCTGCGTGAGGAGTCCATGCGGTATCAGTAAATCTAGCGAAGCTTCGCTTCAAACCGACAAGTGGAGAAATATTTCACTCCGTTGTTTAGGCGAAGCGATGCTGGTTGCTGGATGCTCGATCCTGGATAAAACAAAAAGGAAACATTCATGACCGTAGAAAGCGGAACAACGGCTGAAGTCGTTCTTGATGCCGAGCATTTGAGCATCGCCTATGAAACCCGTAAAGGCGATGTGGAAGCCGTGCGAGATGTTTCCTTTACCGTCCGGGAAGGAGAGACCCTGGGACTTGTGGGCGAGTCAGGATGCGGCAAAAGCACCATCGCCTTCGGCATTGTCAACCACCTGGGCCCCAACGGCAAAATCAACGGCGGACAAATCCGCTTTCAGGGCCATGAGCTGGTGGGACGGTCCACATCAGAGCTCAACAAGCTTCGAGGCGACCGCATCGCTATGGTTTTTCAGGATCCCATGCAGGCCCTCAACCCGTCCATCCGAATGGGCGACCAGTTGGCCGAGGTGTTGACCTGTCATCGCGACATGAGCTGGGATGAGGCCTGGCAGCGGTCAATCGATATGCTCAAACGGGTCAACATGCCCGATCCTGAAAACATCATGCGCCGGTACACGCACCAGATCTCCGGCGGACAGCAACAGCGGGTTGTCATTGCCATGGCCATGCTCAATAACCCCGCCCTGTTGATCATGGACGAACCTACCACAGCATTGGATGTGACCGTGGAAGCAGCGGTGCTCGATCTCATCGAAGAGCTGAAAAAGGATTTTAATACGGCCAACATCTTCATCACCCACAACTTGGGCGTCGTGGCCCGCGTCAGCGATCATCTGTGTGTCATGTACGCCGGGCAGATGGTGGAAAAAGGTCTCGTTGCGGATATTTTCAAACGCCCCTGCCATCCTTACACCCGGGGACTCATGGCTGCGGTTCCCAAACTGGGTGACAGCAAGCTCGATTCCATACTCTATCCCATTCGCGGTCGAGTGCCGGCACCTGCGGATCGACCCCGGGACGCCTGCATCTTCGCCCCCCGTTGCGACTATGTAACCGATAAATGCCGGGAGCAGCGGCCGCCAATGATTCAAATAGCCTCCGAGCATTCAGCGCGCTGTATTTATGCCGAAGAGATCGATCAGCGACCCCGCGCCAGTCGACGGCCTCGAAGAGATCAAAAGCTTGCCGAGGCCAAGAAGCAGGCTCAAATGAACGGGCAATACCTCCTTAATTCTGAAAATCTCAAGCTTTATTACCCTGCGGAATCTGATTCGGTTATAAGCCTGTTCGGACTGGGAGAAAAAAAATACGTGAAGGCCGTGGACGATGTGAGCCTTCGGCTGGCCAAGGGTCGCACCTTAGGTATCGTGGGTGAATCGGGTTGCGGAAAATCCTCACTGGTCAAGGGGCTGATCGGGCTGGAGACGCTCACGGATGGAAAGCTGGAGTTTCTCGATATGGAGATCAACGAAGAAGTTACCGATCGTAACGTTGACCTTGTCCGGGAAATGCAGATGGTGTTTCAGAATCCGGACGCTACCTTGAACCCGTCATATACGATTGGGAAACAGATCGCCAGGCCCATCAAGCGCTTTAAAACGGTTTCGAAAAATCAGGTAAAAGAAGAGGTCATCCGTTTACTGAAATCGGTTCGGCTGGGTCCGGCCTACTACGACCGTCTACCAAGGCAGTTGAGTGGCGGTGAAAAACAGCGGGTCGGCATCGCCCGTGCCCTGGCCAGCCGTCCTGACCTCATTATTTGCGACGAGCCGGTTTCAGCGCTTGACGTTTCGGTCCAAGCGGCGGTGATCAATCTGCTGCTGGAAATCCAGCACACCTTTGGATCCTCTATGATATTTATCGCCCATGACCTGAGCGTGGTTCGATACTTTTCCGACGACATCGCCGTCATGTACCTGGGCCAGGTAGTGGAAATCGGACCGGCTGAAAAGATTTATGATCCACCCTATCATCCTTACACCGAGGCGCTATTGGCGGCCGTGCCGATTGCAGATCCGGAAGCCGAGCAAAAAGAAATCCGCCTCAGCGGAAACGTACCCAGCGCACTCAATCCACCCAAGGGTTGCCGGTTTCACACCCGCTGTCCCCGGCGCAATGAAATGCTACCGGATGAAGGCAACATCTGCACCATCGAATCTCCGCCCTGGCAGCAGAATGGAAAGGGGCACCGGATTCTGTGCCACATTCCCATCGAAACATTGAGCCAGATGGAAGCCGTGGTTCACAAATGATAAGTTCATTTATAAATAGGAAAACCAGAACTGTTCTAAATGCCTGAAGTTTTCCTTGACTTCCTGTGTTCCACTCACAATATCACCATGCCCGGGCAACAGCCATTCGATTTCTAGTTCTTCCAGTCTTTTTATGCTTTCTTTAAGCAAGGCGCCATCGCCACCGGGCAAATCCGTCCGCCCCAGCCCTTCTTTAAAAATCAGATCTCCGGCAAACAAAGCTTTATGTTCCGGCCAGTAAATTGAAACCGATCCCGGTGAATGACCTGGCGTGTGATATATTTTAAAGTCAAGCCCGTGAACCGAGAGATCGCCTTCCGTGAGAAAAAAATCGGGATTCATCGAATCTAAATTGACACCCAGGGCCGCCGTAATATATTGGTCCATGCTTTTTAGGAACTGCCATTCTTTTTCGTGAAGTGTTATCCGTGTCGGCAACTCTGTGAATAATTGAACGGCTTCAACATGGTCGGGATGGGCATGGGTACATATGATCAATTCGATATCTTCAAGTCCGAGTTTCAATTCCAGCAGTCCTTCCTGCACGTGGTCAAACAGGTTGCTGTGGCCCGGATCGATGAGCACTCGGGCGGGACCGTCAATCAAATAGGTGTTGCAATTATTGGTGGTCATGGATTCCCAGATAAAGGCGTGAAGATTGTTCGATAGTTGCATGGAATTCTCCTTTACGAAATGCAGGTGTTCACAGGTTCAGCATTCACCCTGTAAATTTACCGAAGGAAACCCTATTTAGTGCCCGAACGAAAACTGTTATTTTCCAGAATTCCTGCGTCAGGTTCAGATTTTTGAGATAAATTTTAAAATGTAACTGTACAATCTCTTAACCCTGAACCCGTGAACGGTTACCAAAGATAAAAGAAGAAAGTTGGGTAACTTCTCAAAAACTTATGGTTAAGCGGTTAAACCTACCAGCGGAGTCATCCGGTAATTTTTTTCAATACGGGCGAAGCCGTTTAGGGCGGCTTACAGTGATCCGAACTGCATAAATTGTTGATTATAGCCTGTTTGTGCTAAGCGACACACTCATTTTAGATCCCATGCGCGGGTCGCTGTTAGGCGACCTTAACGGCAAGTTTTGGCCGTATTGAAAAAAATTACCGGATGACGCAGCGGGCCTACCGGAACATATTGAGAAGTTACAAACTTGGATCTTACGTCTCTATGATTTGATCAATTTCCCTTAAAGCCCCCGATGATTAATAACAAAACACCGATGGCGATCAGCAAAAGAAATAACGGCATCGTAACCAGATAGGCTGCAATTTTTTCAAGCCCAAACCAGGAGGCGCTGTCCATCCAGGTAAAATATTTTGGATCTGAGATGCTGGTAATGCTGATTTGCTTCCAGACGTTCTCCGTATGCATCAAAGCTGAAAGCGCTTGAAAGCCAAGAAGCAATAAGCCACAAACACAAGATAGTAAACCAAGCGTTGTTAACTTCATTATTTCAATCCCCCTTTTTCCGCGGCTGCCAAAAGGAACGTTACAGTAATTTGTATCATAACATCAAATTGGGTTTCAAGATACATATTTAGTGCCTGAACGAAACTGCTATTTTCCCCAATTTCAGCGCAGTTCGATTTCCCTGAACGGCAAACCGATTTTTTGCGCCAATGCCTTAAGGTCTTCTTCAAGTGTCACCATGGCGCCCTCTTTGTTCACCAGGGTTGCCTTATCGGCTACGACAACGATCTGAATTTTCTTTGGATCAAGAAGTTTTTGTGCAAGGTCGACAAGTTCTTCCCGGGATGCGGTTAAAAAAGCGTCCTGAATTCTAGCGAGGGTGTCCAGGGGTTCATTACGGAGGTAATAACGACTGTAAACCTCCGCTAATTCGGCGGGTGTATCTACATTGAAAACAAAGCTGTTCAGGGTGTCAAGGCGCTTTTGCGCTAAATCTTTTTGAGGAACATTTTCCCTGAGCGTTTTCATAATCTTTAATGCCTCCAGAATGGCGACACTTGTTTTGTCACTTTTGCATCCAATGTATCCGAGCAGGATTCCCGCATTCCATTTGTAGGTCTGCAAGAACCCGGCCGAGTAAACAAGCCCCAGATCGTCCCGGAGCTGGGTGTACATCATCGAATCATTGCCACCGTAAATATCCATCAATAGGCTCATTTTCCAGAAGTCGGGATGGGTGCGTTTTACACTGCGCAAGCGTAAACTCACCTGGGATTGAACCTGACCCGGTTTGTGAATCAGCGTTAAGGTGGACGGAGTTTCGGCGGGGTCTCCGAGATTGCGTATGGGTGCCCGGGTTTTTGGAAATGCCCCAAAAAAATTCCCGAGATCTTTAATGACCTCGTCCTTTCGAATATCACCGGTAATGGCCACCACCATGTTTGACGGCACGAAATAATATTTGATGAATTTCTTGAGATCGTCCCCGGTTATCGAGGGGATCGTTTTTATACCCAGAAGCGGATCACGGCCGTAGGGATGACCCTTAAACTGCCAGATTGTCCCTTCGCGCATGGCAACCGCCTGGGCATCCTCCCCCTGTCGCTTTAGTGCGATGATTTCCTGTTGCTTGACAACATCGAGGATTTCAGGATCAAACCGGGGGTGCGTCAAAATATCTTCCAAAAGCATCAAGCCCTTGTCCCAATCTTCTTTCATGACAGAGAGATGGATATCAGTTTCCTCTTTGCGAACCGATATGGATACCCGAATCGCATTTTCGTCCAGAACCATCGATAGCTCGGATGGTGGATATTTTCGGGTCCCGCCCCTGATCTGCGATTGATTGAGTAACTCAGCCAGACCGGTTTGGGTTTCGTCGACATCCACAGCGCCTCCTTTGATCAGCAGGGTTAAATCAATCAAAGGGAGATTATCGTCGTGAATATAAAACACGGTGGTATTGCCGACCCGAACCTTTTCTGCATCGGGGTATTCAATTTTGTTGGGTTTGCGTTCAAAAGCAAGGGGATGCTTCCAACCGGCGGGTGTCGGGTAAATTGAGCGATTGTTTAATGTCTTGGGTATAATCATCCTTGCAGCCGCCGCTCCCCCCAGAGACCGGATCTCCTTATAATGTTCCGGCGGCCGGTCAGGTGTGCCGCCAGGAATGATATAAATGCTGGTTTTATTATTTTTTTGGATATATTTTTGGGCCACGTGCTGGATATCTGCCGGCGTGACCTTCGAAATATTTTTTAGATAATTGTCCAGGTAGCGCCAGCCGATCTGAACCTCGAGAGTGGCAATCGTGCCGGCCAAATCTTCGTTGCTGCGCATCCGATCCAAAAGATCCCGCTGGTTGAGTTTTTTTATTCTTTCCAGATCTCGCAAGGCAACAGGTTCCTTTTTCATCTTTTCAACTTCGGCAAGGAGTATGTTTTCTAGTGCTTCACAGGCGCTCACATAAGCCCGGCGCCTCTCACTTCCAGAGATTTTTTTATTTTTCAATTCATCCGGTTCATTGGGCGAGCCCCCCAGAATGACCATACCGCCGTACCGATTATCAGGATTATAAGCCCAGGCTTCGACGGCACGTCCCTTGTTTACAATGCCCTGAGTCATTCGAGCGCCGTGTCCGTGACTTAAAACCATGGTCATGGCATCGAGTGCGAAAAAATCCTTGGTTCCCATGGAAGCGGTGTGAAAACCGATTCTGACAAGCGGTGTTCGGGCCCCTTTAAGGAATCGGACACTTTTGCGCGGTCCCTGTTGAGGGGGCTCTGCGGTAACCGTCTCAGGCGCAGGTCGGCCGGAAGGATAACGCTCGAAATAGATCTTAGCCAGTCGTTTGGCGCCCTCTACCGTTATATCGCCGACCAGAACACAGACGGTGTTGGTCGGATTGTAGTTGGCTGAGTGAAAAGCGATAGCGTCGGTTGTGTTGAATTTCTCGATATCCGGTTTCCAGCCGATGATCGGGTTTCGATAGGGGTGAGCCGTATAGGCCGTCGCGTATAGATCGAGCCAGGCGGCACCTCCTGGATTATTAATATATCTGAAGGCCCATTCGCGCTGTACGACCTCCTTTTCAACGTAAAACTCACGCCATGACGGCTCGAACAACTGTTCACTCACGATCGAAAACCACTGCTCGAGCATATCCGATGGCACGGACATCTTATATTGGGTCTGATCCTGGGTGGTAAAGGCGTTCACTCCCACCGCACCGTTCTTTCCCAGCTGAGCGGAAAAGGCATGGGGAACATATATTTCCTGAACTTTAAGGCGTAAATTGCCCATCTCGGTAAGTTTTTCCTTGACCAATGCATGGTTCGGATTTCGCTTTTGCTGCTCCTGGAGAACAATCTGATAGGCGGCTTCAATCCGTTCCTGCAGCTTCCGATCCTTCTTGACATCAAGAGTGCCGAAATTCTTTGTGCCTTTGAACATCATGTGCTCCAGCATGTGCGCCATTCCTGTTTTGCCGGTTTTTTCAAGGGCCGAACCCGCGCGAATGGCAATACGACAGGCAACCTGCGGTGTTGTGTGTCGTTCCACGATTAAAAACTGCATACCGTTTTTTAAATGAAATTCCTTGACGTCAATTTTGATACCCGAAACGGAATCCTGCGCCAGACAGATATTAGCAGCGACTGCAATCAGCAGAAAAAAGATAAAAATAAGTCTGTGTAATCTCATGGTTGCGTTCCTCCCACGGCTCATTGTGTTTGACATATATGCTTCATTAGATCTAAAAATTATATTATAAAGATTGACGATTTCGTAAAAAGTCCAACTTCTGCGTTGTGCTGCATTTCGCAATCATTCAACGTACGATAAGTACGCCTCATGATTACAAAATTTGCACGCCTTAAATTTGAACTT
>JAFDFH010000286.1 GCA_019309945.1 Deltaproteobacteria bacterium | reverse complement strand
CCTGGAGGTGGGAGTAAACGGCCGTATTACGCTGCACCGGGGCCGGGGCTGCAATAAATGCCGGGGTACCGGGTATCTCGGCCGAAACGCTATCTTCGAGGTACTCCCTTACTCAGAATCCATAAAAAAAATGACGACCCCCGGGGCGGATTTGGAAGCCATCCGGGCCAGGGTGCGGAAAGAGGGTATGATTACCCTGCGGGAGAACGCCATCAAAAAAATGCTGGAGGGTCAGACGACCTATTCGGAAGTGTTAAGGGTTACCTGGGTGCAGAACGTGTAACGCACCGTGTAATTGAAAAAATTCAGACCGTAAATGAAGCTTTACGCTAGGGCAGCGGGCTCCGAATTTTATCTCCAGATTGAATCGCTTTCTCGGCTTTGGTAACCAGAACGGTTGAGGTCGTCTCTTCAGTATGAAGGACGAGTATCCTGCCGAACACAAACGTGTCCAGAGGCATGGCTTTTTTGGGCTTGGAGCCGAGATGGGTTTCCTGATAATAGATGCTGTACCCCTGTCCGGGCTTTATACCATTTTCAGACCCCTTGTCGATGAAGACCACCGTACCGTCTCCAATGATGACTTGGCTTTCTTCACCTTTAAGGATCCGACCGTCAAGACCTCTCAAGCTTTCAACCAGGGTGATTTTCGGAGACCGTTGTTGATATGGCAGCAAAAGATTGTTTATTTCAATCGTACGGAAAGATTTAAGAACCTTGGCTACGGCAAATTGGGGTTCCTTTTTAGTAATTTCAACCACTCCGGTCAGATAATACTGAGTTCCGATGAGTTTCTTGGTTTTTTTATCCTTTATCGGCCCATAAGTCCTGTAGACCGTATATTTGTTTCCCGGAGTAAGGGGCATATCTCCTATCGGCTCGATGAAAACGATATCCCCTGTGCTAATTTTTGTTTTCTGGCCTTTTGCTTTAATGATTGATCCGTGGGATGGGACCGGCTTTTTGCGAATGAATCCGATGCTGTCAATCGCGGAATAGAAATAATAGGGCGGTTCTTTTACCGGTTCCTCTTTTTGTAAAACAATTTCTTCCGCAACAGGCAGGACGATTTTCTCAATCTCAATATCCTGAAGCAGACGAATTCGCTCACCCGGATAGATCCAGTGGGGATTTGGGATTTGACGGTTTTCATTCCACAGGTCAGGCCATTGCCATGGTGAATCAGAGAATCGTGCTGAGAGGTCCCAGAGCGTATCTCCCTCTTGAACCGTATAGTAGAAACCCGATTCGTATTCGATCGTCTCTTCGTTTTCCTCCGCAAAGACATAGGCGCATAAATTGGTCATCGCCGTAAAAACACACACCCACCGAATGATTAAGAATAATTTTTTATTCACCGTTGATGCCCCTCTTTTTGATTGGTTAAAAAACTTTGTTTCATTATCGAATAAATTCATAACCTGCTTATGGGTGATTTGTCAAGTGTTTCAGTTGATTGAAAAACAATTAAGGGGCTTCTCAAAAACTTATGGTTAAACCTACCAGCGGAGTCATCCGGTATTTTTTTCAAAGCGGGCAACTGTTTGAAGCCGTTTAGGGCGGCTTTAGATCCCGTGCGCGGGTCACTGTTAGGCGCCCTTAACGGCAAGTTTTGGCCGTATTGAAAAAAATTACCGGATGGCGCAGCGGGCCTACCGAAACATATTGAGAAGTTACATAATTAAGACCTAACCCGGACCATCCGGAAAAGTTACACATAAATCCTTCGCAAACATGATGTGATTTCAATAAATAGGTGCTAAATTCTGCAATTGCTGATTTTGCCCCAGGGTCAAGGGCAAGGTAATAAAAAAGCCCCCATGTCCTGAGAACATGGGGGCTTTTTGGGGGGAGGGAGGCGTGCTTAGATCATTCCGCCCATTCCGCCCATTCCGCCCATTCCACCACCCCCTGGGGGGCCGGCGGGCATTTGGTCAGCTTTATCGTCAGGCTTTTCAGCGACCATGGCTTCCGTAGTCAGCATTAAACCGGCCACGCTGGCTGCATTTTGCAATGCAAACCGTACCACCTTGGTGGGATCGATGACGCCTGCTTTAATCAGGTCTTCATAGGTATTGGTTTCGGCATTGTAACCAAATGACCCTTTTTCATTTTTTACCTTATCGATGACAACCGAACCCTCAAAGCCGGAGTTGTTGACGATCTGACGCAGGGGCTCTTCGATGGCGCGCATAACAACTTTCACGCCCAGCTTCTGATCCGCCTTAATTTTCATCTTCTCCAAGGCAGGTATGCATCGCACCAGAGCCACACCCCCTCCGGCCACAATACCTTCTTCAACCGCGGCACGGGTGGCGTTCAAGGCGTCTTCGACCCGGGCTTTCTTTTCTTTCATCTCGGTTTCGGTTGCCGCCCCCACATTAATGATGGCAACGCCGCCGATCAGCTTGGCCAGACGTTCCTGCAGTTTCTCACGGTCATAATCCGATGTGGTTTCGTCAATCTGTACCCGGATCTGTTTCACGCGGCCTTCCATGGCTGCGCGTGAACCGGCACCGTCAACAACCGTGGTGTTGTCTTTATCGATATTGATGCGTTTGGCTTGACCAAGCTCGGCCAGGGCAATATTCTCAAGTTTGATGCCCAGGTCTTCGGATACGACCTGGCCGCCGGTCAATATGGCGATATCTTCAAGCATGGCTTTCCGCCTGTCACCAAAACCGGGCGCCTTGACTGCAGCGACCTGCAACGTTCCTCTCAGCTTGTTTACGACCAGGGTGGCAAGCGCTTCGCCGTCCACGTCTTCAGCGATGATCATCAGCGGTTTGCCCATTTTAGCGATCTGTTCAAGCACCGGAAGGAGATCTTTCATGGTGCTGAGCTTTTTTTCATGGATAAGGATGTAGGGTTCATCCAGTGACGCAAGCATCTTGTCCGGATCCGTTACAAAATACGGTGAAAGGTATCCCCGATCGAACTGCATCCCTTCCACGACATCGAGGGTGGTCTCCATTGCCTTGGCTTCTTCAACCGTTATGACACCCTCTTTGCCGACCTTGTTCATGGCCTCGGCGATGATGTTGCCGATGGTTTCGTCATTGTTCGCGGAAATGGTACCGATCTGGGCGATTTCACGTTGATCTTTGGTCTCTTTGCTCAGGCTTTGAAGCTCTTTGACAACCACTTCGACGGCTTTGTCAATACCGCGTTTAATGGCCATGGGATTGTTTCCCCCTACAACAAGCTTCTGTCCCTCTTCATAAATTGCCCTGGCGAGTATGGTCGCCGTGGTCGTACCATCACCGGCCATATCACTTGTCTTGCTGGCGACCTCTTTCACCATCTGGGCTCCCATATTTTCAAACTTGTCTTGAAGTTCGATTTCTTTGGCCACTGTAACACCGTCTTTGGTTACGGTGGGAGAACCCCATGCTTTATCGATAATAACGTTTCTTCCTTTGGGCCCAAGAGTGACGACAACCGCATCAGCAAGTGTTTTAATACCCCGAAGCATTGATTCCCGGGCTTTCATGTCATATTTAATTTCTTTACCAGCCATCTTGTTCTATCCTCCATATATTAATGAATCGTAGTTTATTCGATAATGCCCAGAATATCATCTTCACGCATGATCAAATATTCGTCTCCTTCAATTTGAACCTCTGTTCCGGAATATTTTCCAAACAGTACCCGATCACCTTTTTTAACTTCGAGGGGAATCTTTTTGCCGTCATCACCTGTCTTGCCATCGCCGACAGCAAAAATTTTGCCTTCCGCCGGTTTTTCTTGGGCCGTGTCCGGGATAATAATTCCACCTTTGGTCGTTGTCTTTTCTTCAACTCGCTGCACTAATATTCGATCTTGTAATGGTTTGAGCTTCATGGTTTAAGTTCTCCTTTTCGTTTATACATAGTGATCAAACTTCATGTAAAATAAAAATTGATTTACCTTTGTTGCCATCCCCTGATTTTGACAGGCGGAGCCCTGTTTTCACCCCCCTTCGAAATAAATAGTCGTTTAAAAAATTATTTTATTTATTAAAATTTTTGGGTTCCGGAGTTCCGGACAATCATTTTTGAAAAAAATAATCATACTTTTATATTTGTAAAGGGGGGGGTCTTAAAAAAATTTTCCAATTTAACATCACTTATACATCATTCCAGCCGCTAAGACGCACGCCAGGCTGCTTGAAAAAAGAATCGGCTACCTGATAGATCTAAAATTGTTCAACAGCCTTAAGGGATTGTGAAACCTAAAAAGCGAGAAATGCCTGATTATTCTGAACTTTTATCGGCGGAAGTTTTTGAATGATCCCTGTTCCCGGTTGACTTTTTTTCTTCCGTTTTGTTTGAGGCGGGGGTGTTTTTGGATTTTTTGGCATAGTCTGTTACATACCATCCTGTCCCTTTGAGATGAAAGCTGCTCTGCGAGACAAGTTTATGTAACTTGCCCGAACAGTGTTTACATTTTTTAAGTGGTTTATCGGAAAACTTCTGTAGTGCTTCTTCAATCGCACCGCATTGGGTACATTCGTATTCATAAATCGGCATTTTATAACAATCTCCTGTCTTTAAAATTCTGATCTTAAAGAAGGACAGGTAACCCCTTCATTTTTACTGATTTGAATCTTGTCCAATATAGTCAGTCATGACTTTTTGTCAAGCCCTAATCGGCGTTTTATTTCATCGATGTTGGTTTACCTCAACCCTCAAACCCTTCTATACGATTATGCCATTTATCATAGAACTTCAAAATCTCTGACATCCCCGCAACCTGAACTTCGTTGAGAATGTCGTGGGTATATTTATGGACGCGGACCTCTTCGGCCATATTCTCTTCAGGTGAGGCATCAAAGTTCTGAAGGAATTTGCTGAATCGAACGATGTGAATTAATTCGTGGGTGACGATGTAAAGCGTAAAGGGAAAAAGGGACAGGCCGGGGGATCGCCTTAACGCTGAAAGAATGGAATGGTCCTGAAGGCATATTTTGTAAAAATCGTATGTTGAAGAACCCAAAGTGGTGTCTTTGCGCTGACCTATATATCGAATGATCTGGGCAAATGGGTCATGAACGGTTTCATCCGGGTTAAGATCGGCCAGCGTCTTGACATCGTACTTGGGGCGCAACCATTGACTGGCGGACATCTTATAGTAATTGCTGACAAGTTCCTCGGCCAGTGCAACGGAGTTGTTAACGATTTTGATCTGATCCGGATTGAATTTTTGCAGTTTTTCCCTCAATAGTTACGGTCTCCATTCTGTATGAGGCACATTACAACACATTAGAATTTCAAAACCGGGTGGGTTTTCTAAGGGTTCACGAAAAAATAAGTTCGCAATTTTAGGCATTGTATAAAATGTAAAGTTATTTTTGAGTGAGACCTAAGTGCCAAATGTTTATTTAAACATAATATCCAAAGCGGATCAACCCATACATACCTGCGGCAGCATCAAAGTAATCTCGAACTTATTCAAACCTGAAATGTTTACCCTGCCAATGGGGAAACTCCATATTTTGAATGTTTATTCAGGGGACCCAAAAAAGTTGTGTTTTTGCCCGATCTCTGCGTTATGCTCAAAATTTTATCCTCGGAATATCAACTATATGCCTGTGGTAAAATTTTTCGCAGGCCTTGATCTCGAACAAAAATCCTCGTTTCTGGATGGACACTAGCTAAGAGCCAATTCCAAAACGTCCCATTTTGCCCAATCTCTGCGTAAGGCTCAAATTTTAATCCTCGAAATACTCAATGTATTCCTGCGGTTAAAACTATCGCCTTCCTTGACCTTGAACAAACTGAAACGTTTTGAAACCGGCTCTGAAAATTCTATTTTATATTTGCAGGAAAAAACAAGATGGGAGGTGATCCGTTGGGAAGTGTCGTTAAAAAGCGTAGAAAGAAAATGAGGAAACATAAACACAGAAAAATGTTGGCCCGAACACGGCATCAGAGAAGAAAAGGTAAATAATATTTCCTATCCTCTCTTATGTATATGCTAAAATCTTTAAGTCCTCCCCCCTTTAAAATCTTTGTCATTCTTGAAGTTAAACGGAATTGAATGTTGTTGACAAGCCGCGGGGAAAAAAAATCAAGCGCCACTCTTTATTCAAAGAAGCGGCGCTTTTTTTAATCCATGGATTTCGCAGACCACCCAGATACTCCCGCAGCCTAATGGGTTGCGACAGACATTATCATTTGTTGATAAATCTTGGCTTGCGTGGGATCATTCATTGCTTAATCCGAATACCTTTTAAGATATTTCAGGAACTCCGAGTCCGTTGAAAGAATGAGAGAAATGTTTTCGTCTAAGGCCTCATTATAAATTTCGAGTGTTTTGGTGAAGGAATAAAACTCGGGATCACGGCCATAGGCTTCAGCGTAAATCTTCGTGGATTCGGCATCGGCTTTGCCCTTTAATTCTTGAGCCGTCCGGTAGGCCTCAGAAGTTATCTGCTTTAAATCCCGTTCTTTTTCACCGGTGATTTTACGGGCTTCGCCCATGCCTTCGGAACGAAATTTTTCCGCGATTTGTTTGCGTTCTGCAACCATCCTTCCATAAACCGACTTTCTGACCTGCTCCACGTAATTGATCCGTTTGATTTTGACGTCAACCAGTTGAATGCCGAATTTATCCAGTTTGGGCTGGGCCTGTTCCAGTATCCCCTTGGTAATCTTTTCTCGGCCGGTTGTTATCGTATCGGCTGCGAATTGTTCTTTTTGAATATCTTCCAGGCCGATTTCAAATGTGTCCAGTTCCCGGTTGCTCTTTCGGACCGTTTCAATGAGGCTGTAAGAAGTGATAAAGTTCCGTACCGCGGGATCGATGATATCATCCAGCCGCGCCCTTGCGCTGACCGTATTATTTACCGTCTGGAAAAATTTAATCGGGTCTGTAATTTTCCATCTGGCAAATGTGTCCACCCATATATAGGTTTTATCCAGGGTGGGTATCTGGCCTGGATCACCGTCCCATTGCAGCAGGTTTTTGGGAAAATAATTGGTACTCTGGATGAAAGGAAGCTTAAAATAGAGCCCCGGATCTTTTTTGGGCATGCCCACTACTCTACCGAACTGGGTTACAATCACCTGTTCGGTTTCGTCAACAACATAGGCCGAAGCAACGGCCAGAACGATTACAATGATAGGAATAATTAAGAGAATGCCCTTGGATTTCATTTTTGTCCACCGTTTCCTATGTTTCCTTTTCCAATGTTAAGTAAAGGAAGAAGATTTTTTTGATCCGCATCCACGATATATTTCGGACCCAGCTTCGGAAAAAGATCTCGAAGCGTTTCCAGATAAAGTCTCCGCTTGGTCACATCCTTGGCCTTAGCGTATTCTTCATAAAAGGACGTAAACCTTGAGGCATCCCCTTGGGCCCGGTTGACCCTGTCCAGGGCATATCCTTCGGCGCCTTTGATGGTCCGGTCGGCCTCTCCCCTGGCAGCCGGAATTGCCTTGTTGTATTCCTCTTTGGCCTGGTAAATCAGACGTTCCTTTTCCTGGACCGCCTGATTCACTTCGTTAAAAGAGGACTGGACCGGTCCGGGCACATTGGTTTTTTTCATTTCGATGGTTACGACATTGATCCCCGCTTCCGCCTGGTCAAGCTCTTTTTGCAGGATCTCTCTCGCCTCGACCGCGATTTCATCCCGCTTGCTGATGACTTCATTGATGCTTCGGTCGCCCACCACCAGCCGCATGCTGGCTTCGGACATGTCTTTAAGCAGCCTATTGGGGTCTCGAACCCTGAAGAGATAATTATAGGGATCTTTGATCCGGTACTGTACAATCCAGGGTACCAGGGCCACATTCAAATCTCCGGTAAGCATCAGGGATACATTGGCCGTATCACTTCCAGATGAAAATTGCGATCGCCGGTTTTCCCTTGCGGACTGGAAACCGAACTCTTCTTTATAAATACGTCTGACCTTGACCTTGGTTACCTTTTCAAAGCCGGCCGGCAATTTGAAGTTAAGACCCGGTTGACTGGTGCGGATATATCTCCCGAATCGCTGGATAATGCCGACTTCATCAACGGCAATCGTATAGATGGTGGACGAACCCAAATAAATTAAAATGATAATAAGAATTACAAGTGGTCCGCCCGGTATTTTGAAAGATTTGAATTTTTTGATAAATTCATCCATTTGGGGCGGACCTCCGCCCATTTTATGCTGCTGTTCCTTAAGTTTGTCCCAATCCCAAGCCATAGTATCTATCCTATCTTTTTGATGGGTGGACCAATTTCAAAACGTCCCATTTTGTCCAATCTCTGGGTCAGGCTCAAATTTTAATCCTCGAAATACTCAATGTATTCCTGTGGTTAAAACTATCGCCTTCCTTGACCTTGAACAAACTGAAACGTTTTGAAACTGGCTCGGCTGTGTTTTGTATTTGGATTTCGTGTCTCCGAAAATATTATCTAAGCAAAGCAGGCTCACAAGTCAAGAAAAAAGCAACCGTTCCGTGAAAAACGAAGTTTTTGAACGCACCTACTTTTTTCAATCAAGGCCCTAAGAGTTTGTCTTGACACACGGGTGCATCCGTTTATAGTTGTGCAGGTATGGACACAAAAAGGAAAAATTTAAAAGGACCCATGCCCATCGGAAGTATCATTCCTAAGGTATTGAGGTCCTGCCGTTCAGCGGCAGATGAAGAGTTGTTGCAGATATGGGACCTGTGGGATCATGCGGTCGGAAAAGCGATTTCGGAAAATGCCCGTCCGGCGGCATTCAAGGGAAAACTCCTCCTGGTGAATGCAACCAGTTCAACATGGATACAACAGCTTCAATTCCTGAAAAAAGATATGATAAAAAAAGTCAACAAGGCATTGGGAAAAAACCTGGTCGAAGAAATCAAATTCAAAATCGGGCCGTTGTGAAAGAGGCTGAAGGTTAGAGGCTGAAGGTTGGAGACTGGAGGATAGAGGTTGGGGGTTGGAGGGACTGAAAAAAATGAACATCGAACGTCCAACATCGAACGTCGAATGGGAAAAAGGGAACCCAGAGATGGTTAAAACTTATTCAGCGTGTACCACTGATTAAAAAAAACCTGATCTACTAAATGATATGTAACCGTTCACAGGTTCAGGGTTCAA
>JAFDFH010000043.1 GCA_019309945.1 Deltaproteobacteria bacterium | reverse complement strand
TTACATAAGGATGCTTTACATATCTTATGGTTCTGTTTGTGAACGGGAAACGCAGATATTATTAGCAGGGGATTTAGATTTAATTGAAAAAGGTGTATTGGGTACACTAAAAAAAGACATCGCAGAAAGCCAAAGAATGTTAAAGGCGCTGATAAAGTCTTTAGAAAACAAACCCTTGAATCCTTGACCCCTTGAATCCTGGGACCCTCTTCTCCAACTAAATTGGAGAAGATCCAATTTTTTAGAGGAGTATCAAACATGAAGATATTGCGTGTTAACATGAACCGCGAAAGAATTACTTCCGAGGACCTTCCGGAACATTGGAAACTCATTGGAGGTAGTGGTTTAATTGCAAAAATAATGAATAAAGAAGTGCCTCCTGATACCGACCCATTAGGTCCTCGGAACAAGTTGATTATTGCTTGCGGTCCTCTGGCAGGAACAATCGCTCCCCAGCTTGGACGGATTTCGGTCGGCGCAAAAAGCCCGTTAACCTTTGGGATAAAGGAAGCGAATTCCGGCGGCCCAGCAGCCCAAAAGCTGGACAAGCTGGGAATTCGCTCAATTGTTTTTGAAGGCCTTCCGGAAAAGGAGGAATTATACTGCCTCAAGGTTTCAAATGAAGAAGCCGCCCTTGTGTCGGCTGATGCGTATAGGGGCATGAAAACCTATGAACTCGTCCGTGAGCTGCATAAGAAATACGGCCGTAAAACAGCTATTATTTGCACAGGCATTGCCGGGGAAAGAAAATACAGGTCAGCGTCTGTCTCCTTTACGGATGTTTTCGGTGACCCTTCGAGAAACGCGGCCCGAGGAGGCCTGGGTGCCGTTATGGGTTCGAAGGGCTTGAAGGCGATTATCATTGATAGTTCAGGAGCGTCACCGGTGGACATCGTGAATCCGGATCTATTTAAGAAAACGGTCAAATCATGGGTGAACACCATAAAACATGACGTAAGCTGCGGGCTTTTTTCAAAATACGGGACGCCTTTTGCAGTTGCCAATTCGGGCAACCAGGGAACCCTGCCCTGGAAAAACTATAGTTCGGGTAGACCTCGAGACTTTCGCGCGGTAAGCGGAGAGGCCATCCAGAAAAACCTTTTTGAACGGGGCGGCAAAATGCATGCCTGTATGCCGGGTTGTGTTGTTCGATGTTCAATCATCTATCCGGATGCCGATGGAAAACGCCTTGCTTCAGCCTATGAATATGAAGCGATTGCCATGCTGGGTACCAATCTGGGAATACTGGACCCAGATGCCATTGGGCGTTTGAAATTTATCTGTGACGACTTGGGTATCGATTTGATAGAGACAGGGAGTTGCCTGGGTGTGGCGGCTGATGCCGGAAAGATGAAAATGGGTGATGTGGAATCGGCAATAAAACTTCTTGCGGAGATTGAACAGGAAACGGAGTTGGGTCGCGCCATAGCGAATGGTGTGGTGAGCACAGCCGAAGTCCTAAATGTCCGCCGGATTCCTGCCTATAAAGGGCAGGCAATTCCAGGACACGATCCACGCGCTGTGAAAGGGATTGGCACGACTTACGCCACGAGTCCCATGGGAGCAGACCATACGGCAGGATTGACCTACCGAACCCCCCTCCAAAACAAGGCCCAAAACAGAAATTCACTTAGATTCCAGATTCAGGCCGCAATCTGTGATACTTTCGGATATTGCATCAATTCTATCCCCGGCGGACCCGCATCACTCTATGGATTTTTGGCACAGTTGCTGAATGCTCGATATGGGCTTAGCATTACAGAAGACGATATCGTCGAAATCGGAAAGCAAACCTTAAAGGATCAGTTGGAATTTAATGAGGGGTCCGAGTTCAGCAGAATCCATGAGCGCTACCCGGCTTTTGTTCGAACCGAAGCCTTACCTCCGACAGATCATGTCTTCGACGTGGAAGATTCAGAGATAGAGAGTCTGTGGAATGGACTCCAAACTTACAAACATCCTAAAAAAATATGGGAAATACGCATTCCACCCTTGCCAGACATATTATTTGGAACCGGCACTATCCAAAGACTGGGAGAACAAGCAAAAAGACTAAACCTGAAAAACATCTTACTAATAACTGATCCGGTCATGGACCGTTTAGGACGAACAGACCAAGTCAGGGAAATTCTGAAAGACAGTGGAATCGATTCGGTAGTGTTCTCTGAGGTGGAGCCTGATCCCCCGGTTGAGTTGATAGAGAAGGCCGGCCGGTTTTACAATGAGAAAGGCTGCCACGGTGTGGTTGCCTTAGGAGGAGGCAGTTCCTTGGACGCGGCCAAGGCGATTGCCGTAAGAGTATCCCATCCCGGAGTTTTGACGGAATATGAAAGCATGGTTGGTGGCACGGCCAAAATAAAGCAATTACCACCATTAATCTGCATACCGACAACCTCTGGGACAGGGAGCGAGGTCAATCAATATGCAGTTATTACGGATAAGGAGAGAGACGTTAAGTTTATGCTTATGAGCAATTTTCTGATCCCGAACTTAGCCGTGGTTGACCCGGAATTATGCAAGACCATGCCACCGGGGCTAACCGTGGAAACGGGGATCGATGCCTTGGCTCATTGTATAGAGGGATATGTGGGCGTGGCTTCCCCATACCATCCCTATTATGAAGCTCTGGCCCTTTATGGCGTGAAATTAGTTGGTCGGAGTCTCAAGAATGCCTATAGGGACAGCGAAAATATCGAAGCCAGGACGGATATGTGCATGGCGGCCATTTATGGCGGGATCTCTTTTGAAAAAGGTCTTGGTGTTGGTCATGCGATCACGCATGCGCTTGGTGGGCATTATCATATTGCACATGGGAAAGCCGCGACCATTGGGCTCCTTTGCTTTGTCAAGGCAAACAAAAAAATCTGTAAAGAAAAATTCTTAGATTTAGCCTGGGCCCTGGACCGCACTGACGATTTGGAGAAGGCTTTGGTGGAATTTTACAGGAGCCTGAATATTTCCACACGGTTGAAAGATCTCGGAGTGCCGGAAAAAGAGTTGCGCAAGGTTGCATTTTATACGTACAGAGATGTGGTCAATATTGCGACTAATCCTTCATTTATTAGCGAACATACCATATTGGAACTCCTTAAAACAGTCTATGCCTAATAGTGATAGGGAAACGTCAAAGTTGATAATAATCCAGTCAGATTGAAACAATTCATTACCCCCGTATAGGCCTAAAATCCCAAATCCCAATACCTTGCGCTTCCCTGGCAAACAATAAGGCCGCGGCACGACCGATATCCCTTCCGGATCCTGTTAGGATTGCCACTTTGTTCTTGAGCATTTTATCCAAAGTCAAATTCCTCCTGTACTTCAACATGACGATGGTTTATTATTGTTCTGGATAAACATCCACCCGTACAGATCTTTTGAAAATAATGGCATTTCCTGCATTTCTCCAAATTTCCCAAAGCCGTGTATTTCGCGAAGGTGCTTTCATAAAACTGATAAATCTTCTTAAAATTCGTAGTTTCCTCCAGATTTAATTTTTTAATGTAATCCGCTAGGGTAATGCAGGGCGATATGGTTAAATCCGGAAAAATGGTAAACATCCTATAGCACGCTGAATGACTTATCGATCCAGCAATGTCGTATCGGATATCCTCCAGTTGGGATTCATTGAACATGCAAAGGCGTATGCCGCAGTCGAAAAAAGGAATATAACCCCGGGCCAGTATTTTTTTGATGAATTCATAGATTTCATATCCGAGTTGTGGGATATCTTCTTCCCGGGCATAACTATTGGTCTCATCCAGGATCGGGCTTGCCAGACCAATTCTGACATGATAGTCGAAGTTGGTTGTCTTTAAGATATCCAAAATGCTTTCGATATCCTGTCCGGGCTTATAAAAATTAACGCCGATGCGGACCTTGCGTCCAAGGGTTTGACTTAGCACATGCAGATTTTTTAATAGCAATTCGTATTTTTCGTTCGAATATACATCCCGGGTATTTATATTTAATACCATCCTGATTTCGGTTTTAGCGAGTTCTGCAAGGATTTCCGCCTCCATTAATGCATTCGAATATACAACCGGAAGAAGTTCGTTCTGGCTGAACTTCTGGATGATGTCCAAGAAATCGGGATGAAGGGTGGGCTCGCCGCCGAAAACTCCGGCGACTTTTTGGTTGTATTTCTTATAGACCCTTACCAGTAAATCAAGATTGCTAAGGTCCAGTTGTTTCCCGTTCATGGAAGACTTTGCAAAACAATATGGACAAGCCCCATTACAGTATGTATTCACCAAAAGACTGAACATCTGATATGTCCTTTCAAAGCAATATTACCCAAGCCGGAAAGCCGGTTGGAGCGAAGTTGAAATCCCAATCCCTGACTATTCAATCGAAAATATTCAATTGCCCTGAGCTGCTACTCTACGCTGATCACACCATAATGGCAATACTCCGCACAGGTCCCGCAATCGATGCAATCCTCTTTAAAATTTACTTCGAACGTGTTTTGTCCTTCTTTGCGCTCGATATAAACATGTGCCCGTGACGGGTTAAACACCTTTTCAGGGGTATTGAAGAAAGAGCATGCCAGGGTACACGATAAACATCCCGAACAATTTTCTTCAGCAATAATTTTTGTCTGCCTAGTCATTGTTATACGTCCCCCATATATTCATCCAGTCCCAGCTCTTTGATTTTTTCTTCCCGGATGGTGCCGTCTAGGTTCCAGCCCCTTTCATCATGGTATTCATCAATGAGTTGGTTTAGATATTCTTCCTGCAAAGGTTCTCTCCACTCAGCACCAAACTTTTGCCGTTCGGATGTAAACCTTTTGGGCATAAATTTTGTTTCTCGGGAGGCCCCCTCTCTTAGATTAAAAGCGTTTCTCAAGTTGCAGGCTCGCTCACCTGCCTTTAGCAGTTCGCCAACGGTTATTTCAATACCTGTCAAGGCTGTGTACATCTCTGCCCAGAAAGAGAGGTTAACCCGCTGGAACGGCGGAAACTGGCACAGTCCAAATGAATCCAAGACACTCACGTTATCCTCAAACCATTTGCTAATGCGGCCGGGATTAAATTCCTCGGGTCCCGTAAGCACCCGATCCACCGCATCCGCAGGAGGAAGGCCGGTCCTCTGGGCAAAACGTTTCATTTGTCCCGGCGCTCGGGGCATCATGGTCACGGTCACGGCTGAGGAGTGACCGCCTCTTACATTGATGAACTGGCTGAAAGATTCAGTGGAGATTCTCGATCTTGGATCAAATGGAGGCGCTAGTCCGTCTATATGGACTACATAATCCTGAGAATCTTTTCCAACAATTCCAGGGGCCGCTGAAAGACCGTGGGCTAAGGTATCCCCAAAGCCCTGCCTATAGGCGATTTTCCGGATTAATTGTTGAATCGCTACGGTATTGCCCCAGTCAAGCTCAAGACCTTCAGTGACCTGCTTGTCAATGATTCCTCTCTGGTACAGTTCAATTGACCATGCCACTAAACTTGAAGTATTATACCAATCGACTCCCAGACGATTGCAAAGCTCAGCGCTTTTGAATATCTCTTCCCATTCACCGAGAGTACCGCAATAGCTGCCCCAGGTCTGCATGGCTGCATTTGCACAGCCGATGCTTAGGGCCAGGCCGGCATGCTTGCCTTCCTTTAGCTTCAGAAAATGCTTGCACCCGATCGGACAGGCCATGCAGGCAACATCTCCGCTTTTGATCTCCAGGAAATGATTTATGTCAAAGGCCGAAATCATTTCTTCCGGATCGGCCGCTTCCTGATAATTCTTGTAAGCATACAACCCGGTCCGGGCCATCGGCTTGAGGCTAATCAGGCTTCCCAGTTGCCGCCACTCCTTGAGCAATCGTTGGCTGAAAAATTCGGAGCGCAAGTTGCTAAGGAGTTTTTCAAACTGATCCGCCTGGGCCACGTGGATGTCTTTTGTTCCGGTTATTGCGATTGCCTTAAGATTTTTTGAACCCATCACCGCTCCTAGCCCGCCGCGGGAGAATCCCGCGTACTTATCGCCGATAATACTTGCATCGATCACGAGATTTTCTCCAGCCGGCCCGATGGTCATCACGGAATATTCCTTGCCCAGGTTATTCCACAAATCGTCGGTCGTATCCCAAACATCTTTGCCCCAGAGATGTGCAGCATCTATAATTCCCACTTCATCATTATTTATCTTTAGGTATACAGGCTTATCAGACCTGCCGGTAATAACCAGATGATCGTAACCGGCAAATTTAATTTTCCCGAAACTTCCGGTAGTCGAGGTATCTATCTGACCCGAAGTCGGCATCTTGGTTGACGCACATGTCTTGCCTGCCCCAAGGATGAGGGTACCCACAAATGGACCGGCACCAAACACCAGAGAATTGCCCGGAGACAAAGGATCGGTAAAAGGTTTCACCGTTTCATAGGTCAGCTTCGCGTTAATGCCGGAGCCACCCAGTAAATTTTTCATCAAATCCATTTCCATGGGTTTTTTGGCAACATGGCCGGTCCCAAGATCGACGTATAAAATGTTGCCGGCATATCCTCCAAGCTTATTCATTTTTGCCCCTCCTCATTGTAGGAAGATAATTGGTAACTTCTCAATATGTTCCGTAAGGCCCGCTGCGCCATCCGCGCCCCGCTCATAGGAATTTCTAAACTGAATGTGTCTGTCTCAGAGTGAAATTTTTTCAGGGATAAACACATCCGAGGGTCGGGTATCTGCTGGAAAGAAGCCCCTGATTGCAGCGACAGCGGCAAGAAAATCGACGGCTGATTCAAGGTATTCTTTTTGGATGGGGCCCGTGGTCAAGTTCTTCTGTGTAAAAAGATCCTTTTCATATGGGGTGCAATATTTCTGAGGCAACTTTGTTTCCCAGGCATCTTTCATCCGGCCGATGATTTTTCCCACTTCAGGATATTGACTGAAATCGGTAGATGCATCGGATTGTGCTTCGGCCCCGTATATGGTTGTAAGTTCCTTGACAAAGCGATCCCGTCGCAAATCAACTCCCTGAAAAATATCTCTGGATATTTGATTTAGAACATCCCTGAGCATATCCCCGACAACCTGATCGACCCGCCTCGCCGTTTTTTCCGGATTGTCAAAATCGATAAAATCGGGCCGGAGTGCGATTCGGCCTCTCAGGGCCAACCGAAGCCCTAAATAAGCATCCTCTAGTTTGGCCACATTTCTTCCCGCCATTTCCACGGAAGACAGGGTATGCTCAAAGGCTTTGGTTCCTCCTCTGATATTGGAGGCTTTTTCAAGGGAAGGACATTCACGGCTGAATCTCACCGTACGGTTCAGAACTTCAACCACCCACCAGGGAATCATTGCTTTACGTTCTACCAAGTCAAAGTCGATATTCGGATCCCAGTTTGGTTCGAAACCATTATTATCAGAGAAATATCCATCCGGTTGTAAAGGTGACCGCTCTTTAAGCATGATTTCCTTTTCAATTTCGGCCTCCGGCAGTTCCATAAATATTAGTTCAACCCGATCCAGTAACGGCCTGGGGATATCATTGACATGTGAGAATCCGCCCGGGTTTCCGGTTGAAACAAGTATCAGATCCACGAATCGTTCCCAGTTGTACTCTTCTAAAACCGCTTTTTTCTCCTCCAACAGCGGATGAAGAAGGACCTGGACCTTTGTTCGTATTGCCGGAAGTTCATCGATCATCAGAATACCCCGATTTGCCCGAAATACACCGGTTCCGATGAAAGCTTCCGGATCAGAGGGACTGGCGCCGTTTGCTATGGCTTGAATATCCTTTAATCCCAAAAGTTTTGCCTCATTCGTGTATTCATTTCCCTGGATACGTGAAAACCGGGCTTCACCGGGAATGAATTCGATGCCGAATTTTTCAACCGGCTTTTTCGGCTCCTGGCAACGGCTGCACAAAAGGAATCGTTCCATCTTGGGGTCATCATGGTAGGGGCATCCTTTGATCGCCGGCACCGGCGGTAGTAATCGAGCCAAAGACCGTGCCAAACGGGTTTTTCCGGTACCTTCTTCAGAAACAAGGTATGGATGACAACCGGATAAAATGGAGCGGATGAAATCGGATTTGGTTTCCTCACGTCCGTCGATATCAGGTAGGACATCTTCACCTGCCCGGAGTTTTGAAAGGATGGCATGTCTCAGATGCCAAACTACGGATAAGGGGCGATAGCTTTCAAGATCAAAGTCTTTTTCCAATTGTTTAAGGGGTTTCTGATTTGTGCGCATTGCAGCTCCTAATTGTTTAATTCGTTATTTTTTAATCAGCTATACCTATCTAGTATGGTGATTCCGAAATACCATTACATAAAACATTATTTCCCCTTATTGGGAGAGCGATAATGTTTCAAGGTTTCGGGTTTCAGTGTTCAGATTTCAGGGAAAGAATTTCGGGTATCCGACACCTGACACCCGAAACCTGAAACCGATTAAACGGGTTGCGAATTTATTAAAGGTAAAATTGAAATATTAATTCGGAAACGCTCTGCTCATGCCCTTCGATCTTCTACAGCCTCCTTAATATAATCAGTGATTTCCTCGACAGGCGTTCCCGCCGGGAAGACCCTGTTTACCCCGGCCTCTTTTAACGGAGGAATATCCACCTTGGGAATTATCCCGCCCACCAGCAAGGGAATATCCAAACCGATCTCTTTTAAGCTTTTTACTGTATTGGTAGAATGGAGCACATGACCTCCTGATAAAAAGCTGAGCCCCACCATCTCAACGTCTTCTTGAAGGGCGGCCCGGGCTACGGATTTTGGAGTCTGGTAGGGACCAAGATAGACCACCTCCATACCCTCGTTGCGGAACCATTGGGACAGCATGACGATCCCCCGATCATGTCCGTCCATCCCGCATTTTGCCAGTAAAATTTTAATTGGATTTTCTTTCCCTGCCATCCTCCTCCTCCTCCTTGTAAAAAGCTCGCCGTATTTTCCGCTTTTAGAACGGGTATTCTATCATTCCAAAGGGATCATATGATGCATTGTATCCCATGCGGATGGCTCCCATCATCTCCCCGGTGGTTGCCCGGTCATGGGCGGCTTCCAGAAGGGCCGGGAATATGTTTGCATCGCGATCTTCCGTCGTTCGGATCAGGTTTTCAATGCTCTTGGCCGTTTTGTTTATATCACGGGTGCGTTTTAAATCCTTTAAATTTCGCACGTGTTCACCGACGGCATCGGTATCAGCCCGATGGATCTCAGGCTGGCGATCATCCTCATCGGATACGGTGAAACAGTTGACACCGACAATGGGCCGCTCGCCCTTTTCTACTTCCTTTTGGTAGGCGTATGCTTCGTTTCTCAGTACCTGGAACAATTCACCGGATACGATTTTATTTGCGATTGTTTCCTTGTATTCATCCATGATGCCGGTGATTTCTTTTTCCAGCTTTTCGGTCAACCATTCCGCATAATAGGAACCTCCCAGCGGATCGGCCACATTCACTACGCCGCTTTCATAACAGATGACCTGCTGGGTTCGAAAAGCCAGTCGACTAGATTCCTCTGTCGGCAGGCAAACCGGCTCGTCGTATCCCATGGTGTGGATACCCTGGACACCTCCCAGCACTGCCGCCAGCGTCTGAAGCGTCTCACGGATTATATTATTCTGAATTTGTTTACCTTGCAGTTGGCTTCCCATGGTCAGGGCATAAACCTTGTAGGTGCATGATTTGGGATTTTCAGTGCTAAAATCATCCCTCAACATTTTGGCCCACACTCTGCGAGCTGCCCGGTATTTACAGGCTTCTTCAAAAATATCTACACCCACCCTGCTGGTAAAACCCATTTTGGGGGCGATCTGGTCAATATGTACCTTATCGCCGCCCTTTTTAAGTATTTCCTTGAACCAGTGCCGGGCAATACAAAAGTCAAAGGCGATTTCCTGCATGGCACTGGCACCATGTTCCCTTAAGCCTTCGGGTCCGGTACTCAACGTATAGATGCGGGGAGCATATTCCATGCAATACAATACCGTATCAACCGTCATTCTGTGACCGATATCAAAAGGATCCATCATTTTAGGATAGTAGTTAGTCAGGAGAAAGGCGAGGGTGTCATTAAGAAAAGTTCCGCGCAGTTTCTTGGGATCACACCCATTTTCTTCAGCCGAGGCGATCATGGCGGCCAGGAGCGGTGAGATATAATTGGAAAAGTTGATACTGATGTTCTCCCTCTCGATTCCCTCCATGCAGATATCCCAATCCCGGATGGAACACAATGGAACTCCCTCTAAACCCACATCTCCTTCGGCAATAGGATGATCTGAGTCTATACCGGTTTGGGCGGGTAGATCACCTATTAAATTGAGTGCCGTAGCTCCTTCTGAGATTTGCAGTTTCATTCTTTCGTTTGTCCGTTTAGGAGAGTCAAAACCCACCAGGTTTCGCATGGTCCAGAGTCGGGTCCGGTACATCTCCGGAAAAATTCCCCGGGTATATGGAAATTCCCCGGGCTCCCCGATATCGTCCTTGTAATCCAGATGGGCAACGTCTTCAGGTGTGTATTTGGATTTAACCGGAATATTGCACCAGGTCATGTGCCGGCTGGCGCGCTCAAAAAATTTGTCATTAATTTTATTTTTTGGTTCCATAGCTCCTCCTTTCAGGCATCATCCAGGCCTGCCCGATGGTTGACCCATCTCTTTATGCTCAAACAGTAAATTGTATTTACAACCAGATTCGCAATAATCCAGGCGGCAAAATTATTCACTTATTGTTATATACGTTTTCCAGATAACGGATTATCTCAAGCAATAAATCGACAAGGTGTGCACAGCCTATACTACCGCCTATGCTTTTGATGACAATTTCACGAAAATCCGGACCCAATCGGGAACCCACCAGTTCGTGGATTCTCATAAAAGGAAGTTCGCACAGATTGTGGTATGGCACCCGGAACGGTGTGCTGTTAATTTCTATTATTTCCCTTGTTTTTTTGTCGAGGGAGATCTCAAGCATCATTTCGTGACTGTCATCGAACAGGTACTCGGAGAGCCAAATCCTCTCTTTAAAAATATGAGCTTCCAGCACTTTGTCCCGTCGAAAGCGATTAATCTGCCCGGGCCTGGGGCCGTAAATATCGGGCCGCAAATGGAGCATGACGCCCCGTTCCTCAAAGGTATCTTCGATCCCCTCTTTAAACGGGATGCAGATGTTTAGAAATTCAGGTCGTATCGACAGTTCGAAATTCCTTATGGCTCTGGCATCCGAAAAGTCGAGATCCTCCGGGACCGGAACACCGGCAATATCATTTAACTGCAAATAACCCCGTGCGATTTCCACCAACGTATCCATGATAACATTTTGGTCTTCAACTATTCCCAATATGTCTTTTGCTCGACGGATAAAACCCGGCCCAATCTTCAATCCGGATAGCCTGCTTATGGCGGCAACGGCGAAATCGTGCGCTTCGGGCTTGGGGGCTTCCTTTAATTCACCCGAGGCTTCGATAATCGTGGCCCCCGGAAGCGTAACCAGGGCTTCCGCCACAAAATCATAGTCTCGATCCTTAAGAACGGATTCGATTCTTAACCGATT
>JAFDFH010000285.1 GCA_019309945.1 Deltaproteobacteria bacterium | reverse complement strand
ATACATCCTCTTTATCCGAATAATCGCCGATACGTATTCGATCCCCCAGGAGCGCTCCGCCTGTGAAGGGACTGCTGGCGTCGATGGCAAGCACACCGATTTTGATATTCCTGGCACAGGCAATATATATAAACTGATCCACCAGGGTGCTTTTGCCGACGCCGGGAGGGCCCGTGAGACCGACAATCCTGGCGCTGCCGGTGTGGGGATGAATCAGACGCATAATATCCGGAACCTGTTTTGATTTATTTTCAACCAGGGAGATTAATTTTGAGGCTGCGATTTGATCTCCCTCCAAAAGGCGTTCAACCCACTCCATTTGATTTATTTTCAACCAGGGAGATTAATTTTGAGGCTGCGATTTGATCTCCCTCCAAAAGGCGTTCAACCCACTCCATTTCAGTCCGTATCCTTTCTTAAAATTTCCGGATGCTTTTCCTTATGCAATCTTCGGCAAATTATAAACTTTTCAAGTCCGCTCAGGTAAGTCCGAACCAATACCCCGCTTCATTTTTTCCAACACACACCACAGGTTTCCCGATCTCCATCGTTTCTCCTTCTTCTATCTGCATTCGCGCCGTGAGTCTTAAATCGTGGGACAGCTCGATGATGGCCATGGGGTAGGGGGCCTCCGCCTGAAAAGCCTCGGGTGCAATCCGGATGGTCGTATGACTATAGATCTTCCCTTCACCGGATATCACATCCGGAGCGAATTCTTCACTCCCGCATGCCGCACACACATAGGCTGGAGAAATAAACCGTTTCCCACACCCGCTACATTTATCAACTTGGATACCTTCAATAGCTTTTTCCATGGCTTAACTCCTTTTGAGTATGGTCACGGTTGAAACAAGACCGGAAGCGCCTAAATTCATGGCAAGGCCGATCTCGGCGTCTTTTACCTGGTTCTCATGCTCACCCTTCAACTGCCGCGACACTTCATAGACCTGCCCCAGACCGGTGGCACCTACGGGATGCCCCTTGGAAAGCAACCCCCCGCTCGTGTTAATCGGGATTTTCCCGTCTACCTGGGTGAGACCTTCCTCTACGGCAGGACCTCCTTTTCCTCTTTCAAAAAAACCGATGTCTTCACTGTCCACAATCTCGGCAATGGTAAAACAGTCATGAATCTCGGCTACGTCCACATTCGAAGGCTTGACTCCGGCCATTTCAAAGGCTTCCTTTGCGGCAAACACCGTTGCGGTACAGGAGGGACCCTCCATTGCATAGGAAGTGCTCATACCCAGCCCATGGCCTGATCCAAGTATTTCAATCGGTTTATCCGTAAAATTTCGGGCGATTTCGGTTGGACATAAAACAGCCGCAGCCCCACCGTCCGATATTGGGCAGCAATCGAACAATTTTAAAGGATCGGTGATCATCCGGGAGTTGAGCACTTGCTCCAGACTCGTTTCCTTTTGGAACCGCGCCCTTGGATTTTTAACCGCATTTTTACGATTTTTTACCGATACCATGCCGATCTGTTCAATGGTGGTGCCGTATTCGTACATGTGGCGCTGGGCCACCAGTCCGAAATAGCCCGGAAAGGTCAGACCGGTGTACCCCTCCATATCCTTGTCCATTCCGGCTGCCAGCGCTTCGGTATTCTTGGCCGTTGAAGCTGAACTCATTTTTTCGACACCGCCGACCAGAACAAAATCATAAAATCCCAAAGCGATAAGCAGATACCCCTGGCGCAGTGCGATGCCGGCGGAACAGCAGGCCCCTTCAACCTTGGTGCAGGCCGTTGTTTTATTGAGCCCCAGTTCGCAGGCGACGACAGGCGCCAGAGTCTCCTGGCCGACGAGGATACCGCCGATATAATTGCCCAGATAAAAGGCCTGGATATCTTTTCGGTCTATTCCGGCATCCATAATAGCGCGGTTGCAGGCCCGCGCAGCCATCGCCTTGATGCTCATTCCTTCAAGGATGCCGAAATTGGTTGTTCCCATCCCGATTATGGATACACTTCTCATGGCAAAAACCCCTTTCTGTTGCTTAATTTCGCGCCCTAAATCCGCTTAAGGCATTGAAAGTTAAATTTTTAGAACCGCAGAATATCGAACACGGAATCTTGAATTTCGAAGGATTTAAAATATCACCGGTGGTCTGAATTCACCGTAGACATCACGCAGGACCCCTATGATCTCTCCTTCCGTGGCATAAACTTTGGCGGCCTCCACGCAGCATGGCATGACATTCTCATTTTTTTCAGCGGTCCTTTTAAGATCGTCCAGGGTCTTTTGAACCTGCTGATTGTTGCGCTCCGCCTTGAGCTTTTTCAGATTGGCAAGTTGTATCCGCTCGGTCTCTTCGGATACGCGGAAAATCTCCGGCTCTTCTTCATCCCCTTCGGCAACAAACTCATTCACGCCCACAACGATTCGCTCCTTCTTCTCAACCGCCTGATAAAAATTGTAGGCATGCTGGGTAAGCATCTTGTCTACGTATCCGGTATCGACGCATTTGGCCAATCCGCCTTTTTCCTCAATATCGTTGATAACCTCCCAGGTACGCTCTTCTACTTCGTTGGTCAGCCATTCCATGAAATAGGAACCGGCAAACGGATCCACCACATCGGCAATACCGCTTTCATGACAGATGACCTGCTGGGTCCGAATCGACAAGCGGTGGGCTTTTTCCGAAGGTATGGAAAGGGCCTCATCAAAACAGGCGATGGCCATTGACTGAACGCCACCCAGAGCAGCAGCCATGCCGCCGATTGTCCCCCGAACGATGTTGTTTTCCGGTTGCTGATAGGTGTAAGCACCCCCTCCGGTTTGGGCGTGCATTCTGAGCTTCCAGCTTTTGGGGTTTTTGGCGCCGTAACGTTCTTTTATCAGTTTTGCCCAAATGCGGCGTGCGGCTCTGAATTTGGCTACTTCTTCCAAAAAATCGATATGCACGTACCAGAGAAAAGAAATTTGAGGAGCAATATCATCGACCTGAATCCCCCTTCGAATTGCCTCTTCAAAGTACTCAATACCAGCCGCAAAAGTCAGTCCCAGTTCATGGTAGACCGTTCCGCCCGAATCCCTTGTAGGATAACCGTTCAGGTTGGTGATGTTCCATCGGGGCATGTGTTTGGAGGCATATTCCCAGGTATCGACCAGAAGCTTGACGCTCGATTGTGGAGGAAAGGCAAACATCTTCATAGCAAAGCATTCTTTCAGGGGGTCGTTCTGGGTCGTGCCGACAATTTTATCAAGGGGAACCCCCTGTTTTTCCGCCAGCGCAATAAACATGCTCAAGATAGCGGGGGTGGGATGGTTGATTGTAAATGAATGATTGGCCCCTTCCAGAGGAATTCCGTCATAGAGCATCTCCATGTCTGCCAGCGAGTCGATTACGACCCCCACCCGGCCGACCTCTCCTGCTGACAGGGGGTGATCGGAGTCATAACCGATGCAGGTGGGCACGTCAAAGTCGTTGCTCATCCCGGTCTGGCCCTCTTTCATGACGAACTTGTGGCGTTCATTGGTCTCTTTGGCTGTGCCGACTCCTACCACCTGACGTACGGTCCATGGGCGCCCCCGGTTCATGGGGGCATAAGCCCCGCGTGTGAACGGGTAGTCTCCGGGAAGGCCTAGATCTTCGGAATAATCGAGGTCCGCGATGTCTTCCGGCGTATAGATGTCCTTGATCGGTATGCCGGAAATGGTGGTGAATTTTGATTGACGTGGCGGCATTTTGGCGAGGACCGTATTTTCCCATTCCACCCGTTTTCTGGCAATTCTTTCCAGATCTTCTTTGCTATACATGGTATTCCTCCTCTTTATACTAGTGGGCGGATTCCTTCGGGACCAGACGATCAAACGTTTCAATAATTTCCTTCGTCATTGTTCCAGGGGCGAAGGTTTCTTTGATCCCCAGGCTTAATAGTTTTTTTCGATCCTCCTTAAGGATCGTTCCGCCATACACGACCGGGATGTCCAGTTTATTTTCTTTTAAAAGATTCATCACCCTTTCTCCCATCAGGATGAGAGATGCGGAAAGACTACTCAGGCCAATAATGTCAGCATCCTCCTGGATAGCCGCCTTGACAATGTTTTCAGGCGTCTGCCGCATGCCCAGGTAAATCACTTCCATCCCTGCATCCTTAAGCGCCAGAGCGACCATTTTAGCTCCCAGGTCGTGACCGTCGAGCCCTGGCTTGGCGAGCAATACTCGGATTGGCCTCTCTCTAACCATAGGTTCCTCCTTTTTATTGATAAGACTTGCCGTTAAAAGATCCTTTTTAGCGATACCCTCAAAGATAATGGTACAGATTTGATCGGTTAACTGCTCCAGGTCCCGCTCTCATCAACACAAAACCTTACGCGGTACCGAATATTGCCACGCTGCAGACGAGGCTGCCGGCGATGCCGCCGTGGTTATGGGTCAATCCCAGGCGTATATTTCCCTTGAGCTGGCGTTCGGCAGGCTCA
>JAFDFH010000284.1 GCA_019309945.1 Deltaproteobacteria bacterium | reverse complement strand
TAGTTCAGCCACTAAGTCACAAAGGTTATAAGTAACCGTTCACGGCTTGAAACTTGAAATTGGAAAGTAGAAATTGGGGAGAGATGAAACGAATTTACGAGTTGGATGTTTATAAACTGGTAGAAGCGTTATCAGATGTTGAAAAATTCGGACCCCAATTGAATGCGTTTAGCAAAAGTACAAAAGCATGAAGGCCAAATTCCTTATTTCTATTTTCCAATTTTAACGTTATGTTAACGGTTACAAAAAAATGTATCAACCCGGGCAAAAAGTGCCGTTTTGCAAAGGTCTCACAGGAAAAGCAACGCGATGAAACACCTTTTAACAAATAATGCCAAAGCAAAGGTTGTCCAAAATATCAGTGCCTATTTATTAAATCAGTATAAAAAAATTTCTTCAGCTTACATTTTTGGATCTTTTATCACAAGCGATGCCTTCAGTGATATCGATCTTGGGGTGTTAACGAATGTAGAATTGGAAAAACCACTAAATTTCGAGCTTGAACTGGAAAACCGCCTTGAAAGGATTATAAAATATCCAGTTGACGCCCGAATACTCAACGGGGCCCCCGTGTCTTTTTGTCAAAATGTATTTCGTAAGGGTGAGGTCATCGTAGATAGAGATCCAAATCAGAGAGCGGACTTTGAAGGAAGAATTTTAAAACAATATTTTGATTTTTCGTATTTCAGACGGGAATATTTGAAGGAGGTCCTGAATGCCCCAATTTGATGAGGAAAAGATGGTAAGATTTATATCTGAGCTGCGCAAAAGCGTTACGCGTCTTAAGAATATTGCTGCTCTTCCCTTGAACGATTTCCTTAAAGATCAGGATAAGGTGGGGAGTGCGAAATACCATTTTATCGTGGCTATCGAATCTGCCATTGATATGTGCAATCACATCATTGCCCGAAATGGGTTTCGTGCCCCGGATGATTATGGAGATACATTTCGTGTTATGGAAAAAGAGGGGGCATTTGAACCGGATTTTTCTGAAGATCTCAGAACAATGGCAAAATTCCGTAACCGCTTGGTTCATCTATATTGGCAAATAGACGACAAACTACTTTATGAGATTCTTCAAACGCGTTTGGCAGATTTTAAGAAATTTCTTAATGCAATGGCAAGGTTTTTAAATTGGGAGGGCATTCATAACATATGATGATACCTTTGCAAAACGCCCCTTTTTGCAAAGGTCTCATGAAAAACTCTGAAAAACCTGTTTGCCTCGTTAAATCTTTACCCAATGAAATGTAGCACCTAATTCATCCGAGCATAGTAAATTTCATTAGTAAAGCACAAAATTCACTTTTAATAACCAAAAACGAAAGGGAAGAATCGATGCATTTACAGAAACGCGTCCTGGTTACCGGCGGTGCGGGATTTCTTGGCTCGCATTTATGCGAGCATCTCCTGAACGAGGGTTGTGATGTTTTGTGCGTGGACAATTTTTACACCGGTACAAAACAAAACATCGTTCATCTACTGGAAAATCCCTATTTTGAACTACTTCGTCACGACATCACATTTCCAATTTATGTAGAAGTGGACCAAATCTATAACCTGGCTTGTCCGGCATCACCGATCCATTACCAGAATGATCCGGTTCAAACCACCAAGGTCAATGTCCATGGTGCCATCAACATGCTGGGCCTGGCAAAACGTCTGGGCGCCAGGATTCTGCAGGCATCCACCTCAGAGGTGTACGGAGATCCCACTGTGCATCCCCAGACGGAGGACTATTGGGGAAACGTAAACTGCGTTGGCCTCCGTTCGTGCTACGATGAAGGCAAGCGCTGTGCGGAAACTCTTTTTTTCGACTACTACCGCCAGCACAACCTCAAAATCAAGGTGGCCCGAATTTTCAACACCTATGGTCCCCGGATGCACCCCAACGACGGGCGGGTTGTTTCGAATTTTATTCTTCAGGCCCTTCGAGGCGAATCGATTACGCTTTACGGAAAGGGGGATCAAACCCGTTCTTTCTGTTACGTGAGCGATCTTGTGGACGGACTGGTACGGCTGATGAATACGGGAGATGAGATTACCGGTCCGGTCAACCTGGGAAATCCCAGGGAGTTTTCGATTCTGGAACTGGCTCAATTGATTCTGGATCTTACCGGGTCAAAATCAAAGATCCGATATGAACCGCTGCCACAGGATGATCCCAGGCAACGTCGGCCGGACATCACCTTGGCAAATCAAATTTTGGATTGGGAACCCGAGATATCGACGGAAGAGGGACTGGGAAGGACGATTGATTATTTTAAGGGACTTCTTTCGGAGGTCTCCTCATCCGGATAGCCTGAAAAATAGAATATGAATTTAAAGGAAGTACTTAAAAACCTGATTCAAAGATTCCATGAGCAAAAAATTGATTTTGTATTGTCTGGTGGACTATCCTTGAGTACAATGAATATATTTAGGTTCACAAAAGACATCGACTTTCTCGTCCATGAGGAATCCAAAAATGCGGTTGATAAAGTGATGATTGCTCTTGGTTACGAAAAACAGGCTTTTAGCACAGATGAGATAATATCCTATTTGTCACCGCTTAAGGTATTTGGACAGGTTGATTTTCTTTTGGCTAGAAGAAAATACACAAGGGCCATGATGCAACGGGCTCGAAAACGAGCGGTTTTTAATGGAGAATTCCAGGTCAAAACATTACGGCCGGAAGACTTGATAGGCCTGAAGATTCAAGCCATTTCCAATGATCCTGGAAATCGTTACCCGGTCGATGCGCCGGACATCCATAAACTGCTGGCGTTGCACCGTGATAAAATGGATATGGAGCTTGTCCGGGAATACTTTAGAATATTTGGCAAGGAAAACTTATTAGATGCCTGGCTTGACAATATTAAGTAAAGAAGAGAAGCAGGAGATGATCGAAGACGGCAGTGATAAGGAGCGGGGGAAGGTTTTCAATGCCGCGCGAAGTTTGAGTCAACAGGGGAGCCTGGATGATTATATCGATTTTCTATCTGCAAACATGGATTTTGCTCAAGGGACTTCATTCAGGAAAATTACTAAAAACTTTAGACTCTAATTCTTTTTGTTACAAAACGCATTAAGTTGTTTACTCGTTTAGAGATCTTTGAAAAATGCTCATTTTTGTTCAAGTTCAAGGAAGGCGAAAATATTAACCGCAGGAATACATTGAGTATTTTGAGGATTAAAATTTGAACCTGACACAGAAATTGGGCAAAAAGGGGCGTTTTGCAAAGGTCTCGTTTAATGAACAAGCAACCTTCATGAAGATTTACCCTAAAAACCATTTTGTTTCCGCCATCCCACGTTATTTAATTTTCGCGCTGCTCATTTTTACCCCGCTCGCCCGTGGATCGGTCCATGGCTGGGCTGTAATCGTTATCCACATGGTGACATTAATCGCCCTGACCGCTTATTTACTCGAAAAGACTCTAACCGGAGATTGGAAGTGGATCAAAACCCGCCTGGACAAGCCGATTATCTGCCTTCTGCTCCTCGTCCTGCTGTCTTCGCTCTTCTCTGTGCATCGATACACCAGCATCGGGGCCACCATTCTACTAGTGAACTATTTAACCATTTTCTATCTGATCATTCACACCGTTCGCACCCGATCCCAATTTCGTCACCTCGTCTATCTCATTATCGGCGTCGCGACATTTCTTTCTGTTTTCGGCCTTTTTAAAAATTCAGGAATGAATCCTTGCCCCTGGTGGCACTATCCGGAAATCACACAGAATGTGCACCGTCTGGCCTCCACTTATGGGAATGCCAACCATTTGGCCGGTTATATGGAAATGGCCATTCTGCTTCTCCTGGGATATTCCCTGACCGGTATCACTGGATCTAAACGGCTATTAATGGTTGCCATAGCCTTTGTATTATTTTTGTCTTTGTTGTTTTCGCTTTCCAGGGGGGGGTGGATTGGGGCGGTGATTGGGTTGTTTTTTATGGCTTTGGCATTATCGACCGGACTACGGGTAAAAAAAGGAAAATTTATAGTTGCCCTTGTCGCTGGAATCATCGTCGTGGGGATCATTATATTATCAAGTACCGCAACGGTTGAAAGAATTCTGGCTCTTGAAAAAAAAGAAGGATTAGAAGCACGGATGAGGGTCTGGAGTGGGGTAATA
>JAFDFH010000283.1 GCA_019309945.1 Deltaproteobacteria bacterium | reverse complement strand
TGACGCCGCCCGCAAAAAACGACGTGACGCTGCGCAAAACCTGCTTGTACTAATAGAAAAGATTAGTGCCTAACTCGTGCCCATCCAGAAACGGTCTTTTTGCCCGATCTCTGCGTTATGCTCAAAATTTTATCCTCGGAATATCAACTATATGCCTGCGGTAAAATTTTTCGCAGGCTTTGATCTCGAACAAAAATCCTCGTTTCTGGACGGACACTAACTATTTTTTTTAAAAAATGGAGAAAATACCTATGTTTGGTTACGCTGGTAGAATTTTAGTTATCGATCTCTCTTCTGAAAATATTAAAAAGGTTCCCCTCGAGGAAGAGGTGGCAAGAAAGTACTTAGGGGGACTGGGAATGAATACAAAATTACTATTTGATCACACCAAGGCGGATATTGATCCGTTGGGGCCGGATAATGTGCTGATATTCGGGACCGGGCCCCTTGTGGGAACTTTTATGCCAACTGCCAGTAAAGTCGAGCTAACTGCCAAATCTCCCCTTACCGGTCTTTTCGGCACTGCCAGCAGTGGGTATCATTTCGGAAGTGAGATGAAATATGCGGGCTATGACAACATCATTATCAAGGGCCAAGCGGACCGTCCTGTTTATCTGGCTATCCGGGATGAATCGGTGGAGATTCGCGATGCATCCCATCTCTGGGGTAAGGATGTATGGGAAACTGTCGATATACTCGAAGAAGAATGGAATAGCGAAGATATTCAGGTTGCTGTGATTGGTCCTAGCGGAGAAAATCTTGTCAGGTTTTCTGCCGTTCAGAATGGAAAATATGGTGCCTGGGGCCGGACCGGCATGGGTGCCGTGATGGGGTCTAAACTGCTGAAGGCGATGGTTATCAGAGGCAAAGGCGGCATTAAAGTGGCCCAGAAGGAGCCTTTTCGGCAATTGGCTCGAGAGTTGCGGCAGGAGATAATTAACTCGCCGTTCTTTCCGGCCGTTAGTAAATACGGGTCCATGGCAGGGACCGGTGCGTATGGAAAATTCGGGGCCTTACCGGCAAAAAATTTTCAAACCGGCGTTATTGAAGACTGGTTTCAGACCCGGGGATATAAAGTTATTGAAAAGTACAGCGACCAGACAATGGCCTGTCAAGCCTGTCCTGTGGCTTGTATCCATTGGGCGGTCATTAAAGAAGGACCGTATGCCGGACTCAAAATAAAGGGGATTGAGGTCACCATGATATTTGAAATCGGGGCTAAAATCTTTGTTCATGATCTTGATGGAATTTTAAAGTGTGTCGAGGAATTTCACCGCAGTGGCGTTGATGTTGTTTCAGGATGCGGTACCATTGCCATGCTGATGGAACTCTATCAGCGGAAGTTGATTGATGAGGAGCAAATCGGGTTTCCGCTTGAATGGGGAGATGTCGATGCAATTTGCAGATTAATTAAGATGATTGCCAACCGGGAAGGTATCGGGGATATTCTGGCTGAAGGTGCCAAAAAAGCAAATATCGCCTTAACCGGCAATGATGATTATGCCATTACAGTAAAAGGTCTGGAAATCCCCACCTTTGATCCCCGCAGCCGCTGGTCGGTATGGACACTGGGCTATTTAACAAGCACCAGGGGTGGAGATCACCTGCGCACCCGAAATCCGGTAGAAAATTTACGTTTTCCTTCCCTTCCTGATAATTATCGCAAAGAACCCTTTGGTTTCCCGGAAGAATTTTATAAAAAAATGGATATGCCCGAAGAATTGAAAAAAAAGATAATCGATCCGGCTTTAGAAACAACTGATATTGTACTCATGGAAAAATGGTCTGAGGATATCATTTCCGTCTTCAATTCGATTGGTATCTGTACCCGTCCGACCTCTCTCCAGGCGCTGGGGCCGACCAGTATCGCAAGAATGTTCCAGACCTGCGTAGGTTGGGATATGGACGCCGAAGAAGTCATGAAAGCAGGGGAACGAATATGGAACCTTCAACGTATTTATAATCTTCGGGAAGGAGAAAAACGCAAAGACGCTGTTTACCCCAGACGCTTTTATAAGGAAAAACTTCCTGAAGGCCCGGCCAAGGGGATGGTGATCGATAAAAAGGCCGTAAATCAGATGTTAGATGATTATTATGAAGCAAGGGGCTGGGACCGGAAAGAGGGAATCCCCTCCAGAGAAAAGATTCAGGAACTGGGGTTGGAAGCGGAATGGGTCGGGATTGACTAGCTTCCATCCATAAATGGCCTTTTAAATGGAAGCCTTTAGATCAAAACCAAACCGGCAAAACCATTTAGTGTCCGTCCAGAAACGAGGATTTTTGTTCGAGATCAAGGCCTGCGAAAAATTTTACCACAAGCATATAGTTGATATTCCGAGGATAAAATTTTGAGCATAACGCAGAGATCGGGCAAAAAGACCGTTTCTGGATGGGCACTATTTAATCGTATACGATGTGCCCCAGAGGACCAGACTTATAAAGATTAAATGAACATGGCATACTTTCAGGTAAACAGCAGATGCGACGGGTGCTTGGCGTGTGTTGAAAACTGCCCGGCATGCGCCCTTGCCTATGAGGATCAGGGGAACACCCGCAAACTGCTGCACAACATGACGCTTTGCGCCCGGTGCGGAAATTGCTGGCGGGTCTGTCCCCAGGAGGCCATCGAGTTCAGGCACCTGCTGGAAGGCGGTTGGGATCCGGTAGTCACCCTGGATCTCGTTCGCTGCAAGATATGCGGCGAGCCCATCTATACAAAGGCATTTGGTGAGAAAGCGGTGAAAAAGCTGGATGAATCGCTTGCCGACCTCTGTCTTCGCCATCGGCAGAAAGCCTCAGCCTTGTCATTGCTGAAACTCGTCTATCCCAAGGGTGAAAACAAAACTCATTTGGGGTAAAAGGACCGAAAAATGATTGTAGGTAGTCGCAAGCCGGTTGAGGAGATCGCAGCTTCCATCGAGAATTACTGCAATGTGCTCGTGGTTGGTTGTGGAAGCTGTGTTACGGTTTGTTTGTCCGGAGGCGAGAAAGAGGTGCGCAAACTGGTGCAGGAGCTTGCGGTTTTCCCCGATTATAAAAAATTTCCGCCCGTGTTAAAGACCTCGACCATCGCAAGGCAGTGCGAGTTTGATCTGGTAAAAACCTTTCTTGAAATTCCCCCGGATACCGATGCGATCCTGTCCCTGGCGTGCGGTGCCGGTGTCCAAATCCTGGCTGATGTCTTCGAGCCCATACCCGTTATCCCGGCTCTCAATACGACCTTTTTAGGCGCTGCCGATGAACCGGGAATCTGGCGGGAGAAATGTCGCGGGTGTGGGCAATGTGTTTTACTCTATACAGGCGGTATCTGTCCGATCACCCGATGCGCCAAAAGCCTTTTGAACGGGCCTTGCGGTGGCACTCAAGGTGACCAGTGTGAAATTAATCCCGAGGTTCCCTGTGCCTGGGTACTCATATTCAACAGGCTTAAAAAACAAAACAATCTGCATCTCATAGAAGACCTGAAAGTTTCCCGGGACTGGCGACCGGGAGGAGCAAAGGGTCCCAGAGAACGGCGACGCACCGGAATCGGTGGCAGTGCCGGAGACTGATCCCCAAAACAGCCTTCCCTCTGATAGGGGGTGTGAGTTTGAGTAAATATTAAAGGAGGCAGCAATGCAAAAAACAATTTTAATGGTTTTAACGGTAAGTCTATTGTCCCTCGCCCATTCTACCTTGGCCCAGTCGCCGCCGGCTTTGGATCGTAATTTAATTTTAACCGAAGGCACCGCCGAGGTGATGGGGCAAAACGATTCAGCCAGGATTTCTATTGCCGTTGTGACCGACGGACGGAATTTGGAACAGGTCAGCTCAGCAAATGCTAGCAAAACCAAAGGGATCTTCAAGGCCATCAACGGTTTGAACATTGAAAGGCTTAAATTTAAGACTTCCAATTACCGTGTGTCGCCTCAAAAAGATTATAAGGTCCGGCCACCCCAAATTAAAGGTTATGAAGTGTACAATGCGATTGAGGTTACGCTGGAAGGATTTGAGCCTGACCATTTGTCCGGGCATGTTTCTAAAATTGTCGGGCAAGCTCTGGAAAATGGTGCCAACAATATTCACCATATTCAATTCTACATCAAGAACAATACATCATTAGAAAAGAAAGCTTTAATCCTGG
>JAFDFH010000552.1 GCA_019309945.1 Deltaproteobacteria bacterium | reverse complement strand
CGCCGAGAATTTCATTAATTATGCCTTTATACTTCTGGCATATTCCGAACATGCTTTCAAAATATTGGTTTAAAATGCGGACTACCTGTTCGGGTTCTATCGAGTCCGAAAGAGTCGTAAAACCACGGAGGTCCGTGAACATAATGGTGATTTTTCTTCGCTCTCCGCTCAGCTGAAAGTTCTCGGGCATTTTCAGCAGGGAGTCCATGACCTCAACCGTCTGAAAACGACCGAAAAGATCCTTTATTCGATCGCGTTCCCTTAAGCCTTCGACCATGCTGTTGATCGCTGCGCTTAACTGGCCGATTTCATCGCTGGATTTTATCGGGATTTTGGGATTCGATAGATCTCCGCCGGCCACTTGATCGAGGGCCGCCACCACAACCTGGAGAGGCTTTGCGATATAATGACCATATGCCCGCCACCCGATAGCAAATATTGCAACCGACGATAAGGTGAAAACAATCAGCACCACGATCAGCCGCTGGACTTTTTGGGATGCCGCCATTTCGTACATCTGTACCACTTTGTCCACTTCGTGAAGCAGGTCTTCGTTTTTCGCTCCCAGAAATTCGATCGCGGATAAATACTTGTTGTCCGTTTTATCCTCGACGGTAATAATTATTTCCGCGCTTTCGTGGATTCCCGCCCAAATATCATGAACCTTATTGATCTGGGCTAATATCTCCGGATCGGTTGTCGGCGGCAGTCCCAGCCGTGGATAGATTTTTCGAAAAGATCGACCGTCTTTCTGAGCTTTTTTCTGTACTCCGCGGCCTTTTCACTTTCCGAAAGACTGATGGTGTATGCCTCTTTAATGGTTTTTTGCGAGAGCATTCTCTGGCGCCCGGCGATATTGATCACTACTGCGTCCCCCTCCTGCAGCCGGACCGTGTAAAAAGTTGCTCCCACGGTCACCAGCAGGAGCAGCAATGTAGAGCCCAAAATTAAGGCGAGCTTCATTTTGATGTTGGACGTCATAGTTGTCCTGGGAGCCAATTAGCATATATTTCTAATAGTTAACGTATGTTTCCTTTTGTCACGCTCGAAAAAAAGGCGACACGAGACACGCGAAACTGAAAACAAGGCCGCCCTCCGCTATAAACGCTTTGTGGTTCTTGAAGCGACTTGTCCCACCATTTGAGGGCTTTGACATAGTTGACCAGTAAGTCGATAGCTTTCATAATTTTCTTTTAACCGATAAATGTGCGAAAAAGACTTTCCTCCTTCCATCACAGTACCACATTGTGGTACATAATAGATTAATTCTGAAGGTGAAGTCTTTGACTTAAGTCAATTTTTTGCCAATTTTTAGAAAAACCTGTTTTGAAATTTTTTGTGCAGATCTAAGTTATAGGTCCATGACTGATCTGCTAGGATATCAGGAAGGTGCACAAATTTGGATCGGAATAGCGCTGCAAGTTGAGCAGAAATATCGGAGAACGGTTAGAGCACGGTAGAAAGGGTTTGAAAGCCGAGGTGCTATGTGTTGTGGTATTTATGGGCAGTCTTCGTTTCATGGTTTCGTGCATCTATACGTAACAAAAAGGTAATTGACTATTAAAGTGTTAAAGGTCATTATCTGCCTGATTTTTCTATCAAAACCAAGAAAGGAGGCAGAGATGGCCATGGAAAGACCAAGATTCGAGAAAGACAATTGTTTTGGGGAAACTCCCCCGGGGAATTTTCCCGACCACTTCATTACCCCACCGAATGATAACGGGTTTTACCCAGGATTTCAACCGGAATCCTTACTCAGCCAAATCCCATCAGCAGGATGTCTTTGGAGCTCAAACAAGGGACTCGATCGTATTTTATCAAAGCTACAGGAGGAAGAGATTCCGGGGAAAAGGTATGTTGAGCAATATCTGCGTAACCAATACCGACGCAATTTAAGGCCCAGTACTATACGCAATTCTTTTAGGACTATTCGTTCTTTTCTGCGGGCAGTAAAGGATTGGGGTAAAGGTTATCTTGAACAAATCAGTAGAGAGGACCTGGCAAGGTTTGTGG
>JAFDFH010000282.1 GCA_019309945.1 Deltaproteobacteria bacterium | reverse complement strand
GTCAAAATAATCTTCTTCGGGTGTCCCGATATGATTGTGATAGAAACATAAAAACCAAAAAAGGAGGGCAAAATGTTTAGACTAATCATCATCTTTTTTTCAATCTTATCACTTGGATTCGTTCAGTTTATTTCCCCTGCGAATGCTGAGTATCCGGACAAGCCTGTTAAATTAATTGTTAATTTTTCAGCTGGAGGAACAACAGACACCGCCGCTCGACTGATGGTTTCAAAGGCGACAGAGATTTTAAAACAGGCTATCATCAGCATGAACAAGCCGGGTGCAGGTGGCACGCTTGGTGTCAGTTATGTTGCGCGAGCGAAAAATGACGGTTACACCATTGGTACCTGTAACATGCCGGCGGTGGCCATCATTCCCCAGATTCGCGAAGTCCCATACCAACCCTTCAAAGATTTAATACAAGTTTGTGCTGTGATGCCCTACGAATATGCACTCTTGGTTCGTGGCGATGCACCTTGGAACACATGGGATGAGTTTATCGCGCATGTAAAAGCCAACCCTGGTAAAGTCACCTACGGCAGCGTCGGAACCGGTACGACCAACCATTTGGTGACGGCTCGTATCGGAAAAGTTTTGGGACTGGATTGGAAACACGTTCCTTTTCAGGGGGGCGTCAAGGCAACAGCCGCAATATTAGGCGGACACGTGGATATCATTAACAACACTGCAGCATCCGTTGCATCCTCTCTTAGAGCGGGTAAAATCAAAGCGCTTCTTATTACCAGCGAAAATCGATTCAGCCTGACGCCGGATGTACCGACCATGAAAGAAAAAGGTTTCAAGTTTTCTCAGATTTCCTACATGTCCATTATCGCACCGGCGGGCATACCGGATCAAGCCCGCAATATGATCGAAAAAGCCTTTAAAGCAGCCGTCGAAGACAAAGGCGTGCTGAAAAGTACGGGCAAGCTCGATTTGCATCCAAAATTCATGAGTGGAAAAGAGTATCAGGCCCTTTTGCAAAATTTGTCTAATGAATGGGGCGGGCTTCTAACGCAACTGGGTGTTAAAGTTCAGAAATAAACATATCCATCCGGGAGAGCTACAACCAGTTCTCCCGGCAAATAAAAAGGTAAAATTAATAGCTATGATAAAAAGTTTGCACGATTTTAAATTGGGAGCCGGATTTGCGGCCTTTTGCCTTTTTCTGCTGTTTTTCCTTATACCCAGTCAGGTTGGGTCACTTACCGAACCTGATGCATTGATGCCGGTGCTAACAACTAGTTTTATCTTAATTTTGAGTATAGTCCTGATGCTAAAGGCCATCAGACAACCCCAGTCGAAAAAGTCACACCCTGCTAAAGGGAAGCGCTTGCCGGCGTATACGTTGTGGATAGTAGTCGTCACAATGGTTGTGTACGCCTGGCTTTTAAACCTAACAGGGTTTCTGCTTACCTCTTTAGTAGCCATGATCGCCCTGTTTTTGGTCTTTGGCGTGCGCAATTACAAGCGGATCGTCTTGATCACGGTAATAACCCTTGGATTATTGTACCTTTCTTTTGAGAAGCTGTTGTATGCACCTCTTCCGGTTGGCACCCTGATTGAACAAATAATGGGTTAATGGAGAATGACAAATGTTGGAAACTTTGGGTAATGCGGCTGTTATGGCCCTTACCATAAAGAATTTCTTCGGTGCGGCGCTAGGCATATTTTTAGGATCCTTTCTTGGGGCAATACCGGGACTTAACGGTACCATGGCAATTGCATTGCTGATACCCGTTACTTACACATGGTCCCCGCTATTTTCCATTGCCATGCTAGTGGGATGTTGGAAAGGCAGCGTGTACGGCGGGTCCATTTCCGCGATTTTATTGAACGCACCGGGTACACCAGAGGCTGCAGCCACAGCTCAGGACGGCTATCCGTTAACGCAACAGGGTAAAGCCGGAAAAGCATTAAAAATGGCATTGTATGCGTCCGTTATTGGGGCGATCTTAAGTGACAGCCTGCTCATGGTAGCATCCCCGCCCATTGCTGCGTTGGCGCTTATGTTCGGTCCGGCCGATCTTGCCATGTTGATTCTCTTCGCCCTTGTGGTGGTAGCCGGGACAGGTTCACGCTCTCAAGTCAAGGGTTTGATGTCAACGGCACTTGGCGTTCTCATAGCTACAGTGGGGCTTGATCCCATTACCACCCAGCGACGGTTTACCTTCGGTTCCATAGAATTGGATTCCGGTATTGGGCTTCTGGCCATGCTAATCGGTCTGCTGGTGATGAGTGAGGTGCTGATTCAGATAGAGGAAGGCTGGAGTGAAGTTCGGGTAAAGCAGCTGAAGAAATCACAAAATCCCGATGACCAAAGGGTCACCTGGCCGGAGTTGAAGGGATGTTTAGGAACCATTTTCAGGGCAAGTCTATTGGGATCATTTTGCGGAGCTTTGCCTGGCGTCGGAAGTATCACGGCGGCCTTCATGGGATATGACCAGGCCAAAAAGCTGTCAAAGCATCCGGAACGCTTCGGAAAGGGAGAGTTAAAGGGAATTGCTGCGCCTGAAGCCGCCAACAATGCGGTTTGCGGAGCCGGACTGATTCCACTCATCACGTTGGGTATTCCCGGCGCTCTTTCTGCTGCTGTTATTATGGGGGCTTTTATGATCCATGGCATGGCGCCCGGCCCCATGCTGATGCAGGAGCATCCCGAGACAATATACGGCCTTTTTATGCTTCTTATTCTGTCCGACTTTTTTATGCTGGTGATCCCGTTGCCGCTGATGAAAGCAGGCCAATGGGTTATCACAGTCCCACGTTCCTACCTGTTTCCCGTCATTCTTATCCTCTGTGGTATTGGCGCTTACGGAACCCATCAGAACCTTTTTGACGTAAAGGTCATGGTTTTCTTTGGTGTACTTGGCTATTTTATGAAAAAGTGGGACCTAAGCCCTGCAGCGCTGTTGATTGCCTTTATTTTGGGTCCGATGGCGGAAGTCTATCTGCGTCAGGCTCTAATGATTTCAGGTGGAGATCCATCTATTTTCGTCACCCGGCCTCTGGCTGTCGTATTCCTGGTCCTCACCATAGCGATGATCACATGGACTATCTACAGTCAGTGGAGAGATAAAAAGGCGTTACCTATAGAATAACGTCATTAAACGATAATCTACAGAAAGAAAATTATGGACATTGAAAAACAAAATATTACTGTAAATACCATAACTTCTCAGACTGAACCGGTATCGGAGCCGATCTTTACTTTTGCCGTTATTACAGATGGTCACATCAATCCTGAAGAGGATCAGTCCTCATCTCCCTGGGAAAGTAATCATATGGCTAACGGGCGCAACCGATATGTGGTTCATATGCTCAACCGGCTCAAACCCGATTTTGTAATCCACATGGGAGACCTGGTTCATCCGGTACCTTCACTGCCTTCATACCCGGTGGCGGCAGGGCGGTTTCACGACATTTACCAACAACTTGACTGCCCGATTCACCTCATGCCCGGCAACCATGATGTCGGTGACAAACCTAGCTCATGGACCCCCGCCGAGGTGGTCAATGAATTGTTTTTGGCTCAGTTTGAAAAGCACTTTGGCAGGTGTTACAGCTCGTTTGATCATCAAAGCTGCCATTTCATTTTGCTCAACTGCCAGTTGTTTAATTCCGGTTTGAAGGAAGAAGAGACCCAGCGGCGCTGGCTCGAGGAAGATCTTGCGCAAAACCGGCACAAACGCATCTTCATGTTCACCCACTACCCACCGTATATTACCAGCCCCGGAGAGGAAGAACACTACGATAATCTGAGCGAGCCTGCCCGGTCCTGGTTGTTGGGTCTTCTCGTTCAATACAAAGTCAAGGCCCTCTTTTCCGGACATGTACATAGTTTCTTCTACAACCGTCATGGTATTACCGATTGTTATGTGCTGCCCTCCATCACTTTTTTCCGACATGACTACAGTGAGCTATTCAGGGTTGGAGCTGCTGAAGAGCACGGTCGAAACGACCTGGGCAAGTTCGGCTTTTTTTTCGTCAAAGTATATCAGAACAGCTACGCCGCCCACTGTATTCGAACCTGGGGCAAGACCCGGGCAGTCGATGAAGCCGGAGAATCCGAAAAAGATCATATTGCCGGGTTCCACACCAGTGAAACATCGTGGCCCGGGCTTGGAATCGATA
>JAFDFH010000042.1 GCA_019309945.1 Deltaproteobacteria bacterium | reverse complement strand
AGAGCCGCTTGGCTCAAGAATGTGCAAAACTTGATCCGGTTTTCGAGCAATCCATAGCCGAAGAAGGTTTTTCAGCGGAGATGGAAGAATGGCCAGAATATTAAGGGGAGGCATTCACTGGGCTGATTTGAATCCAGTTATTGGAAGTGAGCAGGGCGGTCTACGCCCTGTTCTTGTTTTAAGCCAAAATGTTTTTAATGAACGATCCGGAACAGTAATTGCCGTTGCATTAACGAGTCAACCGCAGAGAGCAGAATATCCCCTTACATTAGAACTTGGAGACTCAAAACTTCCCAAGAAGTCCTGGGTCAAGATCAGTCAAATTCGTACGCTTTCGGTAAAACGTATCCGCAAGAAAATTACAAGGGCATCGGAAGAAGAGATTGCTCTTATCATAGAAGGGCTGAACGAAATAATTGGCGGTTAAAAGAACTTGAAACGGCAGTGGAAATCAAAGCAAAATAAATACCGGCATTACGAAAATCCGTGTGAAACTGGGTCCTGCTTGCAACGAATCGGCTCATTGTAATCAGCACAGGTACTGGCGAATTTTCCCGAGTACGATTCGGGGAATATCTTCTATCTTTTTCACATCATAAATACTGATATTTTTTCGTAAATCCAATCCAAAACGAAACTTACGGACGGACTCATTGTCGCCGATATGAACTGCGGTCACACGGTTTTGATACGCATTCAAATACTGAATCAAAATTTCCAGGTTGGTAATCTGCATGTCCGAAATCAGGAATATATCCGGGGCCCCCTCATTTTGAAGCGATTGGATGTCCTCCACTTGGAAATGGGTCCCACCGCCGAAATAACAACAAAGCGATTCATATATTTCTTTTCGGCAGCGGGAGTAGGCCAGAACCTGTCGTCCCCCTGCAGCGGCATCGCCAAAATTGTAAACCGCCACACGGGCATCGTTTCTCAAGTACGTGTCGCAGGCACAGGCCGCGCCCAACACAGCATAGGACAGGCTATGCTTCGGGTTTTGCATACTACCTGAAGAATCGATGATGACAATACAGTCGGGGATGCCTTCTTCCTGGCCGAAAACTTCGCCTTCCACACGTTTCCAGGTCTGTGTGATGCCGGGCATAATCTTTCCAAAGCTGGTCCAGGGGTCGATGTCCTGATAGGGCCGGCTCACCTCCCAGGGGACATGGCTACAGGGATACATGAATCCGCTCTTTTGCATGGGGACTTTCCGGATCGGAAGCAGGTAATTCTCAGCAAGTTTCATATAGTAGATGATGTCCGTATCCAGCGCGTATGTAGATGTATCGCCCAGCCCATTACCTGCGGATTCAAACGCTTCTGTGATCTCTACTTCAAAATCATGGACGAGTTCTGAAAAATCAGAAGGAGATGTCACATCAAGGGATAACGCTTTAAGACCATCCATGATTTCCTGGGCAGAGTACTGCTGAATGCTGTGACAACCCATTGGGGGAGGTACCGCCGGGATTTCATTATCTTTCTCCATATCCAGAAAGGGCTGCAGCAGCTCGACAAACCGCCGGATGCTTTCCGTCCAACTGCCGCGATCCATGTATGGGAGTCGCGCAAGCCCCCTGGCGACGTCACCGGTGTTTTTAACGCCCAAATCCACGTCCCAAATTATCTGACACAAAGCGTAAACGGTTTCGTCAAGGATACTTTTTTCCAGTTGTCGATAGATTTTCGGGATAGGGGTTTCCTTCCGACTGATACAAATACTGTCGGCCACGACATCCATAAAACGATCCGTGCCTTTTTGGGCCATATTTGCGTCTTTGAGACTATCTTTTGCCGCGGCGTATAGCTTTAGATAGGTTACAAAGCTCCATGGACAGTAGAGATAATGGGAAACGGCATGATCTAAAAGTCCTTCAAGGACTTCCTCGGGATTGATCGACAGTGACATTTCCTCAACAAATTTTCTGGATATTGAAATCTTTTTCCCCGTCATATTCAGGCCGACGCGGGGAGTCCCTTCATTCCATGCCGGTGGTGGAAGTTCAGGGAAAAGATGACTCTTTCTGACCTTGGACCAAACCGCCTCTAAAATATTTTCCAGATCCGCCATAATGTTTTACTCAAGAAATGAGTTTTCCCTGCTGGTAAATCCGTCCGCCGAACAGGTGCTTTCCCATGCTGCCAATGAATCCATCAATCCGTATCTCCCCCGCCTGCATCCATTCCCCTGTGTTTTGACCGGCATGTTTATCGACCCATATTTCGCCTTTCATCATACCGGCGCCGCACCAGTTTCCGGTCGATCCTTTCACTACCAAACGCCCTCCGTGTAAACCTGCACCGCTAAAATCCCCACCATTCCCCTGTAGTATAAGCGTTTTTCCTTCAGCGAGTCCGTAGCCTAAAAAGTGGAAGGTTCGTTGACAATTCATGAGTCTCAGAATGATGTGGTCTGTTTTACATTGATTGACCAGCGCCGACAGGTAAAGTCCGGCGGGACCGGGTATCCTGTATGGGAAACTGTCGGAGCGGTCCAGTTCTTCACAAAAGGCCTCAATGGTATCCGGATCATATTGAAGCCCACGGATGCTTGCGACCGCATCACGGTACGCTCTAACCACATGCTGATGCTCTACGAGCCACGCCAGATCCCTGATCTCTTTCTCTAACAACCGGGAATACCCCTCCATAATAGGGCGCAACACGTCTTGTTTCTTGCGCACATTGCGTTCAAGGGGATTCTCTCTCTTCTGATAATTCCCCGGACCGAAATCGAAAAATGGGTTTTGCATCAATCGCTAACCTTCTCTCCCAAGTCCTTACGTATCTCCCAATATATGGGGTGGTCACCACGGATCGTCTTTACTTTTTCTCCTTCGGCGATCCGGCAGGCAACCGACAAGGCATCCTTGACCTGGGTGCTCTGTTCTATATAACGCCGGTGCATATCCTTCACAGCGCTTTTCGCCATATGAATGGCAAGGGGATTGTCACGCGCTTCTACAGCATGCTGGGCCAGCGTTTCCTCTTTCCATTGAATTCTGTGGGCTAATGTGAAGGGCAGCACTGTTAGTAGATGTTCCAGGTCCACCATTTCATCACCCAGAAGCCATGCCAGCGCCTGGGAAAAACGACGCACACTGGTCGGGAATCGATTGGAGATGCAATTTTGAATCTGGTTGCAAAGATACCCCGAAAAATGGCACGCTTCTTCGCAGACTTCGTGAGAGCGTTTTTGTCCGAAACGATGGCAGAAGGACAGTTCCGACAGGACAAACCTCAAAAAAGCATTGGCATCCAAATCAAATTGAATTTTGTTTTTCTGCAAACGAATGGCCTGCCGTTCTATGCGCGACAGGGTTTGAATACCGTGTTCTTTTACCAAATTCTCTGCAAATCGACTGCATATTTCTTCGACCCGCTCCATCCGGACATGATAGGCGATCCTTTCATCAAGTACACGATGAAATTCCTCCTCGATTTCCCCGTGACACAGCAGCATGCCATTGGACTCCCGTGTCCCGACCTGATAGGCCAGGTTGGCACCGGGGTGTTTGGATTCCACCATAACGTCGAAGCGATCGATCAGGGGAGCAATAATCGTATTGGTACCCCTGTCCTGATAGTTTGCTGTGGCAAAAAGGCAAAATTCCCGGTTGACAATGGCATCGTTTAGATATTCCCATTTGCCGCGATCCACACCATCTAGAATCATGCTCTGTTTGGTCTCGGGTAACCGGTTAAGTTCATCTACGATCTTAACCGGTAACATGGCAAAGTAAGACCATACCACAACCTCTTCACCCTGGTTCAGTTTACCCAGATCCGGTCGCCCGATGATTTTCTCTTCAGTCTGTTCAGGGTGACCGGTAATCTCGCTTCTCCAGATCGTACCCATAGGAAATCTGTACAGAAGCGCACAGATGTATTCAGCCGAAGATGTCTTTCCGAGTCCGGGCTCTCCAATAATGAGCGCCTTCCCCTGACAGATGCCGGTCAGGAGGCTCATCAGCAAGGCCGCGTTGAATTGTACACCCTTAACCTCCAGGTCGGGACGATTCAGAAGTAAGGCCTTCCCGATATACTCGTATATTCCCCATGCCGTCGTTCGCAGATTATCGTATTTTTCAGAATTCATCAGATTTGGCTCTGCTTGCGTTAATCGATACCAGCCTCGCATTATTCACCCTGGCGCAGGCACCAAGATAACAGGTAATCAATTCTATGAGTGTTGTGTCCTTAGTGTAAATGGTATGCCTAATTATTTTGTCATGTGAGAGAAGGACCGGCGCGACACGCAAAAGAAGGGTCCGGGTGTCATTTTGCACCTCAAATACAAAATATTCTTCAACCTCGAATCCGGCATAAGAAGCTGGAATCCATTCCGATTCTCCAAACATGCCGCCATCAAACGTCCGGGTGTAGTCCAATTTTCTTCCGTAAAGCGCTTCAAAACGTATCTTCAATAAATCAAGCACTTCGGAAAGATCTTGATACATCGGCGCATAAAAATGGTTCTCGGTCAGAGTAACGGCACCCTTTTGACGTAGATATATCTTTTTCAAATTCAAAACCCCTTCATCATCCGCCCTCATATGCCCTAACGCCATCGTGTGGCTCCTGATGGGAATTACGCCCTTCTCCGATGGACACTAATTATCCTATTATATTTATAAAACAACAAAGGAAAAATTTGTTTGACTTAAGTCAAGGAAATTGGGCATTTCTTAAATTGAGTGATTCTTGATTTGATCTGCAACGACCTCTTTTGCAATTAACAAGAATTCCCTTTTCGAGAGCGGGATAAAAGAAAATTTAAGGTTGTGGGCCGTAAAGAGACTTTTGGAAAACTGCTATTTTCGTTCAGGCACTAATTAATCCTGGGTAAACCCTTAGTCCTTAATAGAGGTTTTTCGAGGCATGATGTTATTTCTTGACAAATGGGCATATTAATTATAAATGATATTCATCTTAATAAATATAATTTATCATATTGAATATCAGATGTTTTGATTATTGCAATTTTTATTTGTAAAACAATAAGTTAATTTTCCGTTTTCCGGCCTTGAAACATTATTTAAGTCGAATACTAAGCCACCGACAGGGTCCTTGGCTTAGTATTTGACTTAAACAGGGTTTAACGTCAAAATTTCATTTAAGGAGAAAATGTGTGTCTAAGTTGAAGGAAGATCGGCCGCTTGAAGGAATTCGGGTTTTGGATCTAACCCACTATGAGGCCGGTCCCACCTGCACGTTGTTGCTCGCGTTTTTAGGCGCGGAAGTTATCAAAATAGAAAGTCCGACTCGAGGAAAACTCAATCGTCATCTATTTTACGGGCTGGAGGGACAAGAGGATCTTTATTTTGTGCTTCTCAACCTCAATAAAAAGAGCATTACGCTGGATCTTAATACTGAGAGGGGCCGGGAACTTTTTGATGAGCTGATCAAGAAATCGGATGTTTTGGTGGAAAATTTCGCTACAGAAAAAATGGCAAAATGGGGGTTTAGTGAAGAAGCGCTGACCCGATGTAACCCGGCTCTGGTGTATGCCTCGATAACCGGTTACGGCTCTTATGGGCCGTACGCGTCCTACCCCAGCCTGGATATGACCGCTCAGGCGATGGGCGGGTTAATGAGTATTACTGGCAACCAAGGTGATCCACCCCTCCGGTGCGGTGCGACTGTGGCGGATAGCAGCGGTGGAACCAATCTGGCCTTAGGCATTGTAGCCGCATTGTACCGAAGAGAGAAAAGCGGCAAAGGTATGCGGGTGGAAGTATCGCTTCAGGACAGCGTCGTCAGTTTGGGACGGTCGTTACTTGGAACCCACATTGCTTTCGGTTCTAAAACGCCTAAAGCCGGAAACCAGTTAAAAGATGTTGTTCCCTGGAATATTTACGGCACTTCAGAGGGCGGTTATGTGGCCATCTGTGTGATCAATCAGGGTACCTTTGAAAAGCTGATGCATCTCATCGGCAAAGCTAAAATCGTCGAAGAATTCGAACTTTACTCTTTGCAATGCCGAAAGGACGCCCGTGACCTCATCGAAAAGGCCATAGGGGAATGGGTTTCGAACAGAACAAAGAAAGAAGTTATGAAGGTGTTGTGTGACAATGACATTCCCTGCGGGATGATTCTGGATTCTCTGGAAATTGCAGATGATCCCCATCTGGGCCAACGGGAGATGATCGTAAAGGTCGTTCATCCTCAATGGGGGGAAATCAAGGTCCCTGGATGCCCTGTGAAATTTGTTGATAGTCATTTGGAGATAAAATCGTCTCCGAAATCAGGTGAACATAACCAGGAAGTATTTTCAGGGCTGCTGGGTCTCAGCAAAAAGCAGATTCGGCTATTGAAAAGCAGAAATGTTATTTAGACTATTGTATTCATTTTTAAACAAACAGCCCCGGAACCCAAGTAAATATCAGATACAAAATGCCCTTATGAAAAAGCATATACAGGCAAATCGCTACTACCAGGAATCCTTCGTAAGCAATGAGGAAGTGGTTTTAAGACAGCTTCGACATGAAGGGATAGATATAGGCAGATTGAGCGAAGACGACCTGATTCGCTTTGATCAGTTTGATCATGTGGGCGAAATAAAGAATACGCGAATGCTTGCGGATATGGTCCACTTTAGAGAAGGTATGCTAGTTTTGGATGTAGGCGGTGGAATGGGGGGAGCGGCGCGCTACCTGGCCCATAAATACGGCTGCCGGGTTCATGTGATAGACCTGATTCCGGACCGTTGTCGAGGTGGATTGAGACTGACCCGCCCGACAGGCTTGATCCATAAGGTGGCATTTCATGCTGCGGACGCTCTGAATATACCTTTCCGAGATGAGGTTTTTCACCTGGTTTGGAGCCAGGATGCTTTTGACGGTATTGAGGATAAGGATTTACTCTTGCAAGAATGCCGGAGGGTTTTAAAGGCGAATGGAGAGTTTATATTCACGGATCACCTGAAGGGACCCGTCGAGGCTGTTCCGGATAGCATTTATTTATGGCCGGAGGATACAAACCAGTTAACGTTTGCGGATTACCGCGTGTTACTCAAAAAGCATGGTTTCACGCTGTTGAAGGCAATCGATTTGACGGATTGGGCCATAAACTCAATGCAGCGAGTCGATAAGGCGATTAAGGGTGCGCAAGGTCTTCAGATCCATAAGGCCCAGGGAGGACAATATTTTGAGAAGCTTATCGCCTTTGTCACCTCATTTAAGGGTTATTTGGAAAGTGGAGCTATACAATATGGTGTTTTCAAGGCTACTCGCAAACAACTTTGAACTTTAGCGATTGAGTATATCTTGATTAATTTAACTGAATTCTTTGAAGGAGAAAACCAATGTCTGAATTAATCCAAATTGAAAAAAAGAACGGCGTCACCCATATTATTTTGAATTCTCCCCCTGCCAACGCCATGAGTCCGGAACTCATGCAACCGTTAAATGACGCCGTTAAACAAGTAGGGACAGACCAGGACAGTCGTGCAGTTATATTTCGAAGTGCGGTCGATAAAATCTTTATGGCCGGGGCCGATCTTAAACATCTCCTGAGCCTTAAGAAAGAAGACTTCCGTCGATACATTAAAATTGCCCAGGATATCTTAACCCGGATCGAAGCATTACCGAAGCCGACAATTGCCATATTACACGGCCACACATTGGGGGGTGGATGCGAATTAGCGCTTTGCTGTGATTTTCGTTTCATGGCCGATGCCAAAGCTTTGATCGGAGTCCCGGAAGTAGGCCTGGGATTGCTGCCGGGGGCCGGAGGAACCCAGCGTTTACCCAGGCTGATCGGAAGAAGCAAGGCCACCGATATGCTGATTCGAGGAACCACCTTCAAAGGTCCGGATGCCCTGGCTATCGGTCTGGTAGATCGGGTATTTCCTCCTGATCAGCTTCTTCCCGAAGGTATCCGAGTGGCTGAAGAACTGGCCCAAGGTGCGACCCAGGCTATCGCGCAAATCAAGGAATGTTTGAGAATTCCTTCACAAAAGGCCATTTCAGACGGTTTGGCTCAAGAACTGGATGGCATAACCTATTTATTTACCCAGACCCATGATGCCAAGGAGGGTATTGCGGCCTTTAATGAAAAACGGCCGCCGAAGTATTCAGGAAGATAAACTTTTTCGCGATATAGTGTATGCGCAATATTACTTCAATGGGTTATTTAGTGTCTGAACAAAAACTGCTATTTTCCCCAATTTCGGCGTCAGGCTCAGATTTTAATCCTCAAAATACGCTAATGTATTCCTGCGGCTAAAATCTTCGCCTTCCTTGAACTTGGAAAAACGATCTATTTTTCGTTCGGGCACTATTTATATAACGGAAAACAATTTTAAAGGGGAATTGACATGCGCAACTTTTTAATTGAAGTCGGTATGGGTGCGGATTTTCACAAACCTGATCCAACCAAATGTGCTGTTCGAGCCGTCAAGGATACCATTTATCGGTGTACCTTGGTTGGATTATATGAGTGTAAGCTGATTTCAAGCATGAAAGACATGAAGGTAAAGGTTAAAATCAGCGTCCCTTTTCCGGATCAGGTAAACAAGGATGAAGTCTTGAAGGTCATTCCGTTCGGGCAAAAGGAGATTGAAGTCGAATCCGGCGGCCTTATAGAAAACGGTCATCTGCGTAAAGATGGTTCAAGAGACAAAATTATGGTTGCTGTAGCTGCGATTACGGTTATGGTTCCGTAAGGTATTTATGAGCAAAGATTAAATAGTGCCCATCCAGAAACAGTCTTTTTGCCCGATCTCTGCGTTATGCTCAAAATTTTATCCTCGGAATATCAACTATATACCTGCGGAAAATTTTTCGCATGCCTTGATCTCGAACAAAAATCCTCGTTTCTGGACGGACACTAAATATCACCATGAAAAATGTAGCTTATCTATAACCTTAAGAATTTTTAAAGAAAATATGACAATAATAATCGCTGCGATTTTATTGTGAGAGAGGGAACCGAAAAAAATGATTCCAACGTTAAGAAATAACGGATTAAAAGGAAAAGTCGTTATCATAGCTTCTCAACGGTCAGGTAAATGTCTCCCCAGTGAGTTGTCACAAACTTTTCTCTCTGAGGAGGCGATTGTATACGCTACAGATGTTCAGGGCGAAATACTCAAATACGTTGAAAAAGAAGTAAAGCATTATACAGGATTCGACGTAAATACATATCCGCTTGATTTTGATAAACCCGGTGAAGTCGAAAGATTCACCAAGGGAATTAAAGAAAAAGAGGGGCGGATCGATGTATTGGTTACCGATTTTGGCCTGCTTGAATTTATTCCGCACCTGAAACCTTTTCATTTACAGACCAAGGCAGAATGGGACCGCCAGCTTAAATACATCCTGGAAGATACATTTGTTTGGTCTAAAGCGGTTATTCCCGAAATGATAGAACAGAACTTCGGCAGGATTATTCACGTCATTTCAGAAAGCTCGCGCCTGGGGACGCCCTTTATGTCCGTTTATGGAGCGGCCAAAGCAGCCGTGGCAGGTTTTACAAGGTCTCTGGCCGCTGAACTGGCAAGGTACAATATTACAGTCAATTGCGTATCCATGGGTATTCAGGAAATTGAAAAGAGAGATACAAGCAGCCAGCCGCCATTAGCGAAATTAGAGAAAATCCGTAAGATAATACCATTAAGGCGTTTCGGGGAACCGGAAGAAATTTCTTATATGGTTGCCTTGCTCGCATCAGACCTTGGCAGCTATATTACCGGCCAGAACATCAGTGTAGCAGGAGGGATGGTTATGCCTTAAAGGAGGTTTTTCATGGAAAATACAGCACTTTTCAACAAAGAAATGGCCACACAAATTTTGCGGTCACTCAAATCAGAAACCGGCGATAAAATATCTCTTCTGATAGGTCCGGAAGACAGCGGAAAGAGCCGATTCTTAAAATGGATGGGCAAAGAAATCAGTGCTAACGAAGACGGTCTGGTTCTTTATGACGAAATTTTTCCCCACGAACACCCCTCCCATTTTTTATGCAGATTTTTTATTCGCTTGTTAAATGGCCGGAGTCTCATTAGTTCAACAACCCCATGGGAAGACATAAAGCAACAGCTTCCCGGAGAAGGTGGATTTATCAACGTCCTTTTTGAGCAGGACATCCGGCCTTTTAAATTCAGATTATTGGAAGCCTTCAATTTTATAACATCTTCAAATCTCCGAAAAAAACTTTTCTGGATCATTGATTCCTGTCCAACCCTGGAGAGCGAAGAAATTTTTTCATTTTTTGCAAAATTAAAAGAAAAACTTCCAGCCAATGTGAAGATAATCATCGGACAGAGGGAGGGGGACATCCTTTCAAGGAACCGGAATCTATTCTCCCCATTTGTTTTTAGGGTAGCCAATGAAGATGAAAAAAGAGAATATGTGAACCAACGATTTGAGGGTTTATCGCTTCCGGAGGACCTGATTGAAAAGACGATTTCAAAGCAGAATTCAACATTGGGCATAGCGTTGGCAATTCATTTATTCGACAAACTTCATGAGGATTTTGCTTCCCGGGATGTATCAGAAATGTTCAGGGCATTTTCCGAAAAAGCCGATCGGCTGGATGTATCCAAAATTCTTGACTGGCTGTCCATCGCTCCTTTTTTTGTTTCAAATGATGAATTAAGCGTCCTCACAGAATTTGATGATGCGAAAATCAGTTCACTGATAAATGACCCCTTCCTTACTCCATTTCTTGAAAACGAAAATAATAAAATGCGGATGGCCAATAACAGCTTAGCCTCACTTTGGCGCCAACACAGAATTCACGAAACAAAAGACGCCGGCGCGTTCCTTAAAAAATATTTCCTTTATCTTTACGCTCAAATTCGAGATGGAAATAATAGGGATGAAATGGGGTTAAAAGAAGATGTCCTGCGTTGTTCCTATTTGCTTCAAAATATTCACGACGGGCAATTCTTTCTCAAACACTCCAAGGGACTTTTTGATGTGATGTCTGGCAAAGGCCTCTTTGAGCTGTCTGAAGAAATTCTGAAAAAGGCCATATTTTTCCAAAAAGATGCGTCTTATCCTTTGAAAAGCCAAGCCGATATGTTCGTCCTATTGGGCACAATCCAGTGTAAACAGGCAAATTATGGAGATGCCATATCCTCTTACCAAAATGGACAGTATATCTCTCAGCAGATTGGAGACAGGGAAAAAGAAGCAAAATTTTTAAGCCTTCAGGGGCAGACATTCTATCTTGAAGGAGATACCGGCAGGGCATTGGAAAAACACGAGGAAGCCCTTAGAATCCATAAAGAACTGTCGAATTATCATGAAATGGCATCAGAATACGATTGTATCGGCAAAATATACTACACCATGAAAAAATTCTCCGAGGGTGAAACATATTTTAAGGAGGCAATCAGACTGTTTGAGGCGATGCAATCAGAATCGGAGAATGGAAATAAAAACGAAGCCGGGCAATTAACCGGACAAATCGCGAGCCTGTATAGTGCTTTAGGGAATGGATGTCTCGGCCGGGACGAACTTGACTCAGCATTGGAAAATCATCAAAAATCGCTTACCCTGTTTGAGAAAATAGGAGATGAAACCGGCTGCTCGCAACAGTGGGGATATTTGGGACACATACAATATGAAGGGCAAAAGCTTTCTTCGG
>JAFDFH010000281.1 GCA_019309945.1 Deltaproteobacteria bacterium | reverse complement strand
CGCAATCATTCAACGTACGATAAGTACGCCTCATGATTACAAAATTTGCACGCCTTAAATTTGAACTTTTTACAAAACCGTCTAAATCGGACTTTTTACGAGTTCATCAAAATTGTTATTTTCCCAATTTCAGCCCATGAACACGTAAAGGACATCTTTTCTTGCGTTAACATGCTGAATCGTAACCTGGATCAAATCTTCGGGGTTCAAGTTTAGGCCTGCTGATGGGGGTAAATCACATTCCAACATATATTCCGGAAGGAGCACCAGGTAGCTGTTTCTCTTTTTATAAAGGACAATGGCTTCTTCTTTTTGGCCGATTCTTGTTTCAAGATATTTTAATATCCAATACCTTTGGCGGTTGTGTTGGATCTTGGCAATATTGCTCATGGGTTGTTTAAGTAACTGAATGATATGCTCGATTTCTTCAGAAGTATAGAACGATTCCAGGCCGAGAACTGCCCGTATCTGACGCTGTGTCACAAGGTCGAAGTATTTTCGAATCGGTGAAGTTGCGGTAGTATATGCATTCAGGCCCAGCCCCGTGTGATGTTCGGGTTTGTGGCCTAACACAAAGCGGCTTAGCAATTTACGCTGCATATAGTTCTGAAACAATGTGCCCTGTTCATCTTTTTTATAAAGACGCTTCCTGGGTCCGGCTTGAGATCGATAGATAGTGGCCACATCATGTTTTGCCAGGAAACTGGCCATAAGCCAGTTGGCCAGGATCATTGTCTCTGCGACCAACATTCTTCCGGGGCTTTCCCTGTTTATATGGTTTACCGTGATTTCATCGGTGTTATCTATCCAAACATTGATATCCGGCAGGGTTATTTGAATGGCCCCCTCAGCCAGCCTGCGTTGACGGAACTTCTTCGCAATATCAAATAGAACTGCAATTTCCTTGTTATCTTTGGCCACCAGATTGACATCGTAGTAGGTTAACTGGGACTTTACCCTGATCAGACTTGGAAAAATTTCATAATCGACGACTTTAGCAGAAGGATGGAGCTTGGCCATGATACTGATCACCGGGCGCACTTCACCCGATTTCAGGCTGCAAAGGTCTTCGGCAAGACAGGGGGGCAGCATGGGTATTTTTTGATCCGGCATATAAATCGAGCTTACCCGGGAAAACGCATTCCGGTCAATAATACCATCTTTTTGAATAAAATGGCCGACATCGGCAATATGAACACCAAGAAGATAATGGTCCCCCTGGTCCTCAATGCTTAAAGCGTCATCAAAATCAAGGGTTGCCTGTCCATCGATCGTAATCACGGGTAGTCCGGTCAGGTCTTTCCGGTTGTTGCCGGTAAGAATCCCCCGGTTTGAATGGGTCAGCTCCGTTGCATGCTGCCATACTTCATCTGAAAAAGTGGTCGGAATTTCATATCGATAAAGGTCAACATTTTCATTTGCATCGATCATTCCCGCCTTGACCAAAGCCTGAAAAACGACATCCGCACTATCTATGCCGGCTCTGGCAAGCATTGCTTGGCCTAAAGCATAATGGGGGCTTTCTTTTTGAAATAAGACACAGGATTTCAGGATCTTTATATACTCCGATACAGTTTCGGACAAATTCGGGTCGATTGTATTTGCCTTTTGGTTGACAATCCTGTTCAGCCAGGCACCACCCGATTCAATCATTCGATCTCTTTGGGCAGCCTCCTTGGCCCGCTTAGCAATAATTTCGACCTGCTCTTTTGTGTAGGGGAAAAAGCCATCGGCGTTAAATTTGAAATAGGTTCGGTTTCCAAAAAATGCACGTAAAACTGCAGACTCATGGTCGCTGGTCGGATTGTTTGGAAAGCAGAATTCGGTCATTGTGGCAAGATCAATCCATTCCTGTTCGGTATTTAGAATTTCCCATAATTCCTTGATATTAATATGATTTATCAACGCATTGCGCTTGTCTGCGGTTTCCTTTAAAATCTTTACCAGCTTATCCCTGCCCATGGAAAGATCAAGTCCTGATTTGCACCGATGGGAAAGCCGGTTGGCTGAAAACTTGACTTCACGGTTGGTTTCCGTGAGTAGACGAAGTCTTTGATCTTTGGCTTCAAGTACCACCGCACACGTTATTTTATGGCGGTCGATATACTCAACAATATTTCCTGTTTCCATACAACCAAACATAACAGCCGGCCATGCTAAAGTCAACGTAAGGACTGCTAAGAGGCATGAATTTTATCGATCATTCCATGCCTCTCAAGATAGCTGAAAGGTTTTGGGAACAGAATTTATTCATAACAGGCGGATTGACCATTGACCGATTCTGTTATAATGCACAAGGCTGGTTTCTGAAATCCGGGAGCCTGTAAGAGCCTTCAGGGTTTGACTTATATTTTCCATCCATCAACGCAACGCAACAAATTTTATGAAATCTTTCTATTTGATAAAGCCCTATTTTGTGGATAATCGCGTGAGAATTTTTCTTGGCGTTGTTTGTCTGATTGTTGTTGATTTTTTACAGCTTTTTATCCCTCGCATCATTAAATGGGCGGTGGATGACATCACTGCATTCCGGGTCGATTTAACCGGATTGCTATCTTATGCCGTTTACATCGTGGGGATCGCCATCATGATCGGAATTTTCCGATATGGATGGCGGCGTTGGCTCATCGGTACGTCACGGATAGTGGAAGAGGGTTTGCGCAACAAGCTTTTCGCCCATATTCAGACGCTTTCAGCCTCATATTTCCAGAGCGTTAAGACCGGTGACCTGATGGCGCATGGAACCAATGATATTCAACATATCCGAATGGCAACGGGTATGGGCATGGTTGCCCTGACCGATGCCGTTGTTCTCGGTACGGCCGCCATCGGGTTCATGGCCTATATCAACGTCAGACTGACTTTATTTGTCCTTATTCCAATGCCGTTTATTGTGTTAACTACTCGTTTATACAGTAAAAATATGCATCGAAATTATCAGATCGTGCAGGGTGCATTTTCAAATTTAACCGAGGTGGTGAGGGAAAGATTTGCGGGCATTCGCATCATAAAGGCATATAACCGACAAGCGCAGGAGGCCTCCCGGCTGGAAGCAATCTCCAGAGATTTTATTCGCAAGAATCTCAAACTGGTTAGAATGATCGGGTCTTTTTTCCCGATGATGGTCTTTTTTTCGAATTTGAGTCTTGTTTTCGTTCTTTACTTTGGAGGTCAGGATACCATTAGAACGACCATTACTCCGGGTGACTTTGTCGCCTTTATCAGCTATCTCGGGTTATTGACATGGCCAATGATGGCTCTGGGGTGGGTGACCAACCTTATTCAGCGGGGCAGGGCGTCCCTCGACAGGATTAACAACATCTTGCAGACCCGACCGGAAATCGATGATTTGCCGGAGGCCAAGTCGGTTAAATCGACTAAGGGCGCTATTGTTTTTGAAAAAGTCACATTTTCATATGAACCTGAAGGATCACCGGCTCTTTCCGGAATTGACTTTGATTTGGAGCAGGGTCAAACCTTAGGGATTGTTGGCCCGCCGGGGAGCGGAAAAACCACGGTTTTAAAACTGATCCCAAGACTCTTTGATGTTTCCAGGGGTCGTATTCGGCTGGATGGCATAAATATTCGCGAGATTCAAATCCAAGATCTCAGATCGCATATATCTTTTGTGTCCCAGGAACCCTTTCTATTTGCCGGGACCATCCGTGAAAACATCACATCCGGCAAGCAAATTACAGATTCGGAATTGATCCGTACTGTAAAAGAAGCAGCCCTGTATAAAACTATAGAATCTTTTTCAGATGGATTGGAGACCATTGTTGGGGAAAAGGGAGTGATTCTTTCCGGTGGTCAAAAACAGCGTGTTGCGCTCGCACGAGCGCTGTTGAACCCAACGCCTGTTTTGATTTTGGACGATCCCATCAGCCAGGTGGACATGGAAACCGGGGGGATGATCATCAACACCATCCGGGCCATGGCAGGGTACCGGACGATTATCATTGTTTCACACCGGCTTTCCGCCGTTCAATTTGCAGACAACATCATCGTACTTGACAGCGGTCGAATTTTGGAGTGCGGTCCCCATGAAACCCTAATGGCCCATGATCAATATTATGCAAAAACATTTCGCCTTCAGCAGATTGAAGAGCAATATTAGCAAAAAGTTTTTAGTTTCAGATA